>JAKSBO010001034.1 GCA_022361095.1 Desulfobacterales bacterium
AAAATGATGAAAGCAGTTGATATGCACGGACAAAAGAGATGTATACTGCTAAAATCCTCATGGCTTCTGTAATATTGGGGCTTACTTACCCGGGAGAATCCACAGGCCGCTGATCTGAGCCTTATCATTAAAAACAAATTTCATTTCAGGTGAAGATTTTTCAAACGCCAAGGTCACATACACAATATTATATCCTTGTTCCTGTGCCGTTCGGGTATTTAAAGCCTGTTTGAACGGGCCGGCCTGGCTGACCAGTGCATCCCAGGTTTGTTTCAGCTTTTCCAGGTCCATGGCCCGGGCCATGGTTGAATCAAAACGGCACACCACCATGCCGTGTTCTCCTGCAGCCATATGCGCAACAAGCTTTTGGGCAAACCCGGGCAGATCGGAAACAGGCGTATTGCCCGCAACACTTAGTCCCATTGTAAATACTGACAGGGTGAGCAGCAGAAAAAATGCACCAAGCGCCATGGTGCGGCGGGTAGATGTTTTTTTAAATTCAGCAATCATTTGTATTCTCCTTTTAATATCTGATTTTGATTCGGCAATGCAGGCACCCCCCGGCAAAGCCCTTGAAGGGGGACAGGCCAGGGAAATCAGAACCTGTCCGTAATGCTTGCGTTCCTGACGTGTCATGCCCGAGAGAACCAGCGCATCACAAGCCCTTTCCCTATCCTTTCCCATGAGATGAACCATGACCCAAGCCAGGGGATTGAACCAATGAAAGGCCAGCACAAAAGCCCCAAGGTACCGTAAAAAAATGTCCTGCTGTTTGATATGCCCCAGTTCATGGCTGAATACAGCATCCAGTTCAGATGTTTTCAGGTGATGAACCATTCCCTTTGGCAGAAGTATCCTTGGCCGAAGCCAGCCAAAAAGGACTGGGCCTTTTATCTCAGCACTCTCCACCACCACCAGGGGGGTCCGCACTTTCATCCGGGCTTTGCACTGCTCCAGGCGTTCTAAAGGACTTTCACAGACCAGTTGCCGGTTTTGCCGGACCTTTTTCCAGAACAGAACAGACCGGAACACAATAACTGCGGCCATGGCTGCGGCCCCTGCACCCCATATAAGTGCGGCTGCCGGAATCCACAAATTGGCGCCCTGTCCAAGAAACGACCCCGGACCTGATGCCTGCCCGGGAAAACCGCCGGTTAAAAAGTCTGTCAGGGTTCCGGCCCGGACCAGCACAGTATGGATGTGTAAAGGGTCAGGGATCAGTTCCGGAATAAACTGATTCATTGTAATTGAGGTCAGGGACCAGGGCAAAATTAACCTGGCCATGGGAATCAACCAAAGCCCGTACTGCCAGCGGGGAGGCAGAAAAACCCATTGGCGGATGATCAAAACAAGAACAATGGCCGGAACGGCCCGGACCGAATTGGCTGCCAAATCGGCAAAAAGGCTGGTCATTATCTCCTCTTTTCTTTGGCCCCGGCTTCAGCACGGTCCAGGATCCGGCGTAGTTCCCGGATCTCTTCCAGGGAGAGCTCCTGGTTTTCCACCATACCCGCCACCATGGGGGTAAAAGCCCCTTTGAAAAATCGTTTTAAAAAGCTCTGCCGCTCTTTTTTTACACTTTCCGTTCTGGATACCAGGGGGAAATAGAGGTAGGCTCTGCCCTGTTTTTCAAACCCCACCACCTCTTTTTTTACCAACCGGTTAATCAGGGTTTTAATGGTATTGGGCTTCCAGTCGGCCCGGGACGCTAAGGCTGACACAATGGTGTTTGCATCAGCGGGATGATTCTCCCACAGGGCTTCGAGAACCCGCCACTCGGCGTCTGATACTTTTGGACGGTCCGGCATTATCTTTCTCCCATCTTATGATTACAATTGTAGTTAACAGAAAAATATTACACTTGTAATTATTAATCAAGAAAAAATATGCGCCTGATCTGTACGCCAAGAACTTGTTTGACTGAAATTATAAAAGCAAAGGTCAATTGTTTAGCAAGATTGATTCCCGATCCGGGTAAAAATGCTCCCGATCCGAGTAGAAGTTTATACTAAGTCATGTTAGGAACCCCATCATGTTAGGAAACTCTAACTCAAATTAAAACAATTCAAGGAGGACCCATGTTAAACCAGCCGGGGAAAAAATATGATTTCATTCCTCTGATCTATTTTTTTTCTATTTTTATTCTTTTTTTAAGCCCGCTTGCTAAAGGCAAGGCAGTTGCGGCTCCCCTGACGGGCCGGGATATTATGGTCATGGTGGATGAGGCTCCGGACGGGGATGACAGAAAATCCACCATTGAGATGGTGTTAATTAACCGCCGGAACAAAAAACGGGTCCGGATGATGTCTTCCTTTGGCAAGGATTACGGCAAGGACACGAAAAAGCTGATGGGCTTTAAAAAGCCCATGGATATCAAGGGCACCTCCTTTTTGTCCTGGGAGTATGATGATCCGTCCAGAGACGATGACAAATGGCTCTACATGCCGGCCCTGAGAAAAGTCAGGCGCATATCAGGGGCATCCACCAACGACTACTTCATGGGATCGGATTTCACCTACGACGATATGGGGGACCGGAATGTGGACGAGGACGACCACACCCTTATCGGGGACGAGGCCGTGAACGGCCATGACTGCTGGAAGATTAAATCCGTCCCCAGGGAAGATGATTCCCTGTATGACGAAAAAATCATCTGGGTTCGCAAAGACGCCCATAAAACGATTAAGGCCGAATATTACGATGCCCAGGGTCTGATCAAGACCTATACCGTGGAAGACCTGCGCGAGCACCAGGGTTTTTGGACCGTGTTCAAGATGAAGATGGAGAATCACCGGGAAAAGCATACCACCGTGATGACCCTGTCCAATCTTGAGTACAATACCGGGGTGAACGACGGATTTTTCAGCGTCAACACCATATCCCGGGGACATCTGCGGTGAATAAGGCCCTACCCCCCGTTTTCATCATCCTGGCCATGCTGATTTTCCAGGGTTTGCCACGTCCTTTAATGGCCATGGATACTGAATTTTCCGGCTTTCTGGAGACCCGGCACAACGCCCAGGTCAAATCACCCAACGATATTCTGGCCTCGGAAACCCTGGCCCGGCTGGAACTGACCGCCTGCCGGGGAAACTTTACAGCCTTTGGGGCGGTCAACCTGTCGGCAAACCATCTCCTGGAGGATGAGTCCGGGGTCAGCCTGCACGAAGGTTACCTGGATTATGTCCTGGACAACATCACCATCCGGGCAGGCAGACAGATTATCATCTGGGGCCAGGCAGACGGTATCCGGATTGTGGATAATGTATCGCCCCTGGACTATTCCGAGACCATCACCCGGGACTTTGATGAGATGCGTATGGCCGTGGACGCCCTGAATCTCAAGTATGCGTCCGGGTGGGGGGATGTTCAACTGTTGTGGATTCCGGTTTACAAGTCCGGGGAACAGCCCGCAAAGGACAGCCCCTGGTATCTTGGCGGCTTTGGAAGCAACAAATTACTGCCGAAGAACGAACCGGATGACCCATTTAAGGAGAGTGAACTGGCATTGCGGTATACCCTGTACCTGTCCGGCATGGACCTGGCCTTCTCCTATTTATACACCTGGAATGACTTTCCCTGTTACCAGCGGTCCGGCACAGCCCTGGAACCGGTATACGACCGGATGCATATCCTGGGCGCAGAATTTTCAAAACCCCTGGGAGAATTTGTTGCCAGGACCGAAGCAGCCTATTTGGCAGGCAGCCTGGTCCAGGGATACGGCAACGATTACTTCACTGCGGAAAAGGACCGGGTCAAATGGCTCACCGGCCTGGACTGGTATCCCGGGAACGACTGGACCCTCTCCTGGCAGTACACCCAAAGCCATATCCTGGATTCCGGTTCCGGCCTCACTGAAAGCGGGTGCACCAAGACAGTCACGTTCAGTGTTTCAAAGGATCTGTTCAGGGAAAAACTGACCCTCTCGGCTTTCGGGTATATGGATATTGACGTGAAAGACGGCCTGGTCCGGCTCACGGCAGAGTACGAGTTCATCGACAACCTGGAAGTTTTTCTGGGAACCGACATCTTTGCCGGGGACCGGACAGGCGCCTATGGCCGGTATAAAGACAATACCCAGGTCTGGACAAAGATAAAATACCATTTTTAAAGGATTGATCATGATCAACATTAATAAAATCAATCAGCTATTTGAAAAATTCGGCAGTTGGATCATCCGGCTGCGCTATTTAGTCGTCGCCGTGTTTATTCTGGCCCTGGTGTTCGGGTTTGCCGGGTTAAAAAAGATTCAAACCGATGCGGGTTGGGATAAATGGCTTTTAGACAGCTCAAAGCTGAAAATGGCCGAGGATGAATTTAAAGAGATATTCGGCAACAACGACTATGTGGGTGTACTGGTTGAATCGGACCAAATGTTCAATCCGGGCACCCTGGCCCTGATCCGGTCCCTGGGCAAAGAACTGAAAACCCAAGTGCCTTTTGCCGATGACATCTTATCCATCACAGACTGCGAATTTTCCCTGGGCCATGAAGGCGGTATTGAAATCATCACGCCGGTGCCCGACCCCATCCCCCTGGATAGCAACACACTTGCAGGTATCCGGCAGCAGATTCTGGATAAACAAATGCTCAACGGCAAATTGATTTCAGCCGACGGCCGGTTCTCCTGGATTATTTTAAGATTGACCCCCTACCCCGAAGGCTGGCGGAGCAAGGACAATAAAGCAGCCGATATGGTGGTGGGAGAAGTGGCGGCCACCATTATCCGCCAGGACAAGTATTCTTCCTTAAATCCAAAATCATCGGGTATGCCTATTATCGCCCATGACAAAACCGCATTTTATAAAAAAGAGATGTCCCGGACTATGGGGTTATCCCTGATCGTTTCCCTGGTGGTGCTGTCAATTGCATTGCGGTCCGTCAAAGGCATCGCCATGACGGTTATCGTCACAGCCGGATCAGTGATCCTGACCTTCGGCATCCTTGGCTGGATCGGCAAACCCATTGACGTTGGCATGATCATGATGCCGTTGTATCTTGGTATTGCCGTATCCATAGGGTACTCCATTCATATTTTTTCATTTTTCAAGCGCCATTTTCTTAAAACCGGGAAAAGAAAAGAGTCGGTCCGCCTGGCCGTCAAAGAGACGGGCTGGCCCATTTTATTTACGGCACTGACCACGGTGGGGGCGCTCTCTTCCTTTCACTTTGTGGATGTCAAGCCGGTGCGCTGGATCGGGTCCTCAACCTCTTTGCTGGTCTCCATTGTTTTTCTCATGGTGGTCATCATGATCCCTGCCCTTCTCTCCTTTGGAAAGGACCGGGATGCAAAGCAAATCCGGCTGCACTCCAATGTCCTGCTGGAACGCCTGATGGCAAAGCTGGCCAATCTGGTTCTGGCCCGGCCGGTCCCCATCATGATCGTATTTTTCCTGGGCGTCCTGATAACGGTGGCAGGGATGCGCCATTTTGAGGTGAACTTCGATGTACGCAAAAATGCGGGGCTGAAGGTGCCCTACGTAAACCGCCTGGATCAGGTGTGTAAATCACCCTTGGGCGCGCTGTACTCTTACAACGTGGTGGTGGAATTTCCCGACGAAAACATGGCCCGGGAACCTTTGAACTTAAAAAAGCTGGACCTGCTGGAACAGGAAGCATCGGGCTTCCCTTTGACCAAAAAAATTACGTCTATTACCGAAATCATCAAAGATATGAACCAGGTGCTCCACGATGGTGACCCCCAATTTTTTGCCATTCCTGACAGCCGGGAGATGGTGGCCCAGATCATGCTGCTTTATGAAAATGCCGGTGGCCGGGAAGCGGAAAAATGGATTGATTACGAATACCGCCGCCTGCGCATGACGGTGGACCTTAAGGACTATAATACGGTTGAGGTATACCGGGAACTGCATCAAATCACCCAAAAAGCCCATGCACTTTTCCCCGGGGCAAACGTAACCCTGGCCGGTTCCGTGGCCCAATTCACGGTGATGCAGGATATTGTGTCCAGGGGGCAGCTCACCTCGTTTCTCATCGCCATCTGCGTGATTACGGGGCTGATGGTCCTGGTTTTCGGCAACCTTAAAATCGGCTTGATCGCCATGATTCCCAACATCACCCCAGCCTTGGCCGTGGGGGGCCTCATGGGCTGGATGCGGGTGCCCCTGGATATGATGACCATCACGATTATGCCCATGCTGTTGGGGCTTGCCGTGGACGATACCATCCATTTTATCAACCATGCCAAGCTGGCCTTTGAACAGAAGCGGAACTATGGCGACGCCATCCGCCACACCTTCAGTGCCATCGGGATTCCGCTTTTGTTTACCTCTCTGATCCTGACGGCCAACTTCAGTGTTTACTTAAGTTCTCCGGCCAAAGTTTTGTTTTATATAGGTATTTTCACAGGCACAGGCATCATGACGGCCCTGCTGACCGATTATTTTGTCACCCCGGTCCTGCTCCGGACCCTGAAGGCCTTTGGCCCGGAAGCAGTTGCCGGCCGGAAAACACACCCCCAAGTCCATTTGAATAAGGAGGTCACCCAATGAAAAAAAATCTATTCATCCTGTTTGCCGTACCCATCGCCTTGATGCTTGTTACGGGCCCGGCCTTTGGCCACACCCTTTTCATGAACCTGACAGACAACGAGGACGGCACCGTATCCGTGGAAGGCATGTTTTCCACCGGTGCAACGGCCGCGAACCTGCCCCTGTATCTGATGGATAAAAATGAAAAACAAATTTTAAAAATCAAACTGGATGAAAACGGAGAAGCCGAATTTAACATCCCGGATCAGCCTTATACCGTATTTCTGGACGGCGGCCCGGGACATACCGTCCGCGAAGACGGCCCCATGAATAAAGAATACTAACCCTAAAAGGAGAAATCACATGTTACGAAAATTAAAGCTCGCCGGTTTAACCCTTGCCCTGACAGCGCTTTGCACAGGTACGGTCTATGCGCACGCATTGTGGGTCAACATCAACGAATCCTTTACCCATCCCCCGGGACATGTCATCACCAGCCTTGGCTGGGGGCATGCCATGCCCCTGGATGATTTTCTTATGTCCGAAGCCGGTGCCGTTGAAATTGAAAAATACAGCCTGGTGGGCCCGGATAATTCCATCACGCCCATTCCTTTGCCTGTTATCAAACAGGAAAACGCAACCAACTCCAAAACCGGAATGACCATTGTGCCCGGAGACCTGGGGTTAAGAAAAATCTCTCTAACGGATAAGACCATACCCGGGACATACCAGGTAACCGCCGAATCCAAGGCCACCTATTTTACCGGGTATGTGGATGCCAAGGGCAAACACAAAATGACCACCAAACCCATGGATGAGATAAAGGGAGCAAAATCCTTTAATTTCAGCACCCGGTACAAAGCCGTAGGCAAATCCTATTTCGGCATTGAACGCTGGACCCAGCCCAAACCCGTGGGATATGAACTTGAAATCCTGCCAGAAACCGACATGAGTGCCGTCAAGGCAGGAGACCTGGTCAAATTTACGGTCACCCTCAACGGCAAACCGCTGACCTGCGATATGAAAGGCATGAACTACCTGCATATGACCTCCAACACCTTCGGCGGTCCGGAT
Organism: Desulfobacterales bacterium; assembly: GCA_022361095.1. GTDB lineage: Bacteria > Desulfobacterota > Desulfobacteria > Desulfobacterales > Desulfobacteraceae > Desulfobacter. The sequence goes on from JAKSBO010001034.1 coordinate 7,566, forward strand.
CAATACATGCTCACGGCATATATCATGGAGGGCAAGGCCCAGATCCGGGTACCCACCGCCGGTGCCTGGATGGCCTCGGTCACGGTGAAAAAAGAGGTTACCAAGGATAATGACCTCAAAAATCTGGTCAAAAAGTGCCAGTCCATCTATTACGGTGCCACCGTATCTTTTACGGCTAAGCCCAAATAATGCCCGACCGAAGACCGAAAATTTTCGTTCAGACACTAAATAACCACTGACCCCAAACGCTTTTTTTGCCCTTGCCCGGCCCGATAATACTTATGGGGCCGGGCAGGCTCTAAATTGATTGTAAGGAATCGTGTTTAATGGAACATTCTCTTTCAGGCATTCCCGAAACCTTATTGGTTGCATTGTGGGCCAGGGCTGCCGAGACGCGTATGCCCACGCCCCTGATCAGGGATGAAAAGGCCGTGGAAATGGTCGGGCAGATTGATTATGATTTCACCCGGTTTGAAAAAGGGGGCAAAATGACCCAGACCGGTGTGGCAGTCCGCACCCAAATTTTGGATTCGGCCCTTCTTCAATATTTGAGCCTCCACCCGGATGCGGTGGTGATTAATCTAGGCGCAGGGCTGGATACCCGCCATGCCCGTCTGGATTGCCGGCACCATGATTGGTATGAAATTGATTTACCCGAGTCCATCGCCCTGAGGCGGCACTTTTTTAAAGAATCCGAATCCTACCGTTTTATTGAAAAATCCATATTTGATCTGTCATGGATGCAGGACGTCAATGTGAGTGACCGCCCGGTCCTCTTTCTGGCCGAAGGCCTGTTGATGTACTTTGAAGAGCCCATTGTAAAAAAATTTTTTAAAGATCTGGCCAACACATTCCCCCGGGGCCGAATATTGTTTGAAACCCTGCCGCCGATAGTGGTCGGCAAAAGCAAGCATCATAGTTCATTAAATAAAATGGACTCCCGGGCAGAGTTCAAATGGGGCCTGAAAGATCCCCGGGTGCTTGAGGCCTGGCATCCGGAGATCCGTTTGCTGGACACCTGGAATTACAGCGACCATTGTAAGCGCCGCTGGGGAATTTACGGTGTAATTGCAAGGCTTCCATTTGTCCGTCCGCACCTTGCCTGCAGGATTATTTATCTCTCTTTTTAGGTTAACCCTGTTCGGAAAATATAAAACCAGGGCCTTAAAAGGGGGTCAACAACACCGAAAAAGTTTTTAAGGCCCAGGTTACCCAGAATATCTTCGGCAGGCATATCCGTCAGCCGGGTGGACCGGTCAACCCGACAATGCGGTTTTCCTCTAAGACCGTTTTTTCCTGATCAAGCAGGGCCGGTATTCGTTCAGGGTAAATAATACGGGGCCACCGTATCTTTTCCGGCTAAACCTTGAATACGTTAAACATTAACCGAATTCAAAGGAAAATAAAAATCCTCCCGGGCAGGA
>JAKSBO010001084.1 GCA_022361095.1 Desulfobacterales bacterium
ATTGCAGTTGCAGGAAACATAGGTGCCGGGAAAACAACACTGGCAGGATTACTGGCAAAACATTACGGCTGGGAGCCTCATTTCGAGGATGTTGATGAAAACCCTTATTTGAACGATTTCTACGACGATATGAAGCGTTGGTCGTTCGCTCTACAGATACATTTTTTTTTTTTTTTTTTCAACCAGGTTTTGGCTTTGCGCAAATCCGGGAAGGATATCATCCAGGATAGAACCATCTATGAGGATGCATATATTTTTGCTCCAAACCTGGAGTCGATGAACCTCATGCCCAAGAGAGATTTCGACAATTACTTGTCACTTTTCAATATCATGAGTTCTCTGATTCAAGCTCCTGATTTGTTGATTTACCTTAGGGCTTCAATTCCGACTCTTGTGGAACACATACAGGAGAGAGGACGTGATTATGAAGAGACCATTCGTCTGGATTACCTGAAAAGATTAAACGAAAGATATGAAGCCTGGATTAATGGTTACACGAATGGTAAGCTGTTAATCATTGATGTTGACAACATTGATTTTCTTAACAATCCGAAAGATTTGAGCGAGGTAATCACTAAAATTGATGCTCAACTACACGGACTATTCTAATTATGAGTTAGATTTATTCATAACTCATTCCCGACTGTTATCGGGATCATAACTTATAATTTAAATACTATGCACATTGCAGTAGCAGGTAACATTGGCTCAGGAAAAACTACCTTAACAGAACTATTGGCCAAACACTATAAATGGGAAGCTCATTACGAAGATGTTGATGAAAATCCTTATTTAAATGACTTTTACGATGATATGCAACGTTGGTCATTCAACCTGCAAATTTATTTCCTTAAGAGTAGATTTACCCAAATCATGGAGATTCGAAATTCCGGCAAAAATGTTGTTCAGGACAGAACAATTTATGAAGATGCAATGATTTTCGCTCCAAACCTTTATGACATGGGCTTAATGTCGGAGCGCGATTTTAAGAATTATTGCAACCTGTTCCAATTGATGGGCTCAATGGTTCAAGCACCGGACCTACTGATATACCTGCGTTCCTCTGTTCCAACATTGGTGAACCAGATTCAAAAAAGAGGGCGTGATTACGAAGAGACTATCCGTTTGGATTATCTAAAAAACCTAAACAACAGATATGAAAATTGGATTGAAAA
>JAKSBO010001133.1 GCA_022361095.1 Desulfobacterales bacterium
AAAAAGACAAGGACAGTGACGGAAACGATCTCTCCGATGCCTTTGAACTGGAAGCTGTGGTTGCATACGGGGTGACGGACAAGCTGCGTATCGGGGTCCAGGCTGCCTGGTGGAAAGACTTTGATGATATTGACGGACCAGACGGTGCCACCTTGGCCGACACCCAAGGTGAAAATCTGAAATTGGGCATCAACCTGGGGTATGCGCTCCAGGAAAATCTCATCCTCAACTTGAGGTATATGCACGATGTGGATTCCGACGCCTATACAAAAGGATCCTGGACCTACCTGCGCCTGACCTACGTATTTTAACGCGGGGGGTACCGAATTAAAAAACAAGCCAACACGCCTTTTCAAAAACCTAAGGAGGATCAGATGAAGAAAAAAGGGTTAAAACCATTAAATAAAAAAGCAAAAAAAATGGCCAACGAGGTCCGGGGCATGTCCGATGATCCCATCATGACCAGCATGCCCATCGGCTGCACCACCATCTTTGACACCGGCTGGGAAACCAATCCCCGGCCCGAGACCCCCATGAGCAACTGCCTGTCCAGCGCCAGGGATTTCAGCGCCTGTTCCGGAACCTGCTGGTGGCCGGCCCAGACCCCGGACAATGTGACCAACTTTCCCCATTACCAGAACCAGTGCCAGGCCATTGAACGGGACTGGAGAAACCTGAACTTCGTGAACAAACGATAAAAGGAGAGATACGGAATGAAAAAAACAGTTCTGATCTTGATCACGGCCGGGATACTGGCGTTCCTGGGCGTTGCCACCGCAGGGGCCAGGGATTATGTTTACGCCGTGGTGAACAATGCGGTCCAGGTCATTGACTGCGAAACCGACACAGTCATCAAAACCATTGAATTCAATGATTTCATCATCAACATCGCCTGCACATCCGACGGCAAGCGGATATACCTGAATGCGATCCACTCGGTTTATGCCCTGGACACCGCCACCAACGCCCTGGTTGACACCTACCCGTTTTCAACGGAGTTGAGCAAGGTCTCCATTTTCGGCATGAACATCTCCGATGACGGGAAAAAATTGTTTC
>JAKSBO010000769.1 GCA_022361095.1 Desulfobacterales bacterium
ATCATCCGGCGGTCATCGGGATTGGTTTTCAGGGTCGTCACCAGGTTGTTTAGCTGGTCCACCCCGGTCGGCACCGGTTCCTTGTCCCAGGCCTGATAACCGCCGCCGAAATGCCGCCACTGGAATCCGTAAATGGGGCCGAGCTCCCGCTCGTCCATCATTTTTTTCCTGGTCTCATCATCATGTCCGTAGGCGACCTTGGCCGGTGAGCACCATTCATCCCAGATATGATTATTTTTTTCCCGCAGCCAGTTTTTATCCGTGATGCCTTTGATGAAAAATTCCAGTTCCTGGGCCACAAGGGTGAATGGTACATATTTGGTGGTCAGCAATGGAAATCCATGTGCCATGTCATGTTCGAACATGGCTCCGGCAACGGCAATGGTGTTCACTCCGGTGCGGTTCTCTTTGACCTGGCCCTGGTTAAGTACTTTTTTAACAATATTTGAATAAGCGTCCATGTGCGTGTTCTTTTATCTGTATTTGTATGAAGCGTTTAATCCGGCAGATCGCCGGCGGCTTCGGTAATCGTGTCAGCGGCCTCCGCCGGGGCCGGGAAAACTTCGGAAAGGTTTTCTCCTTTTTTATTGATTATATCACGCATGTTCTTTTGCACGGTAATGACCGAAAACAGGCTCAGCACAAATGCCATGCCGAAAAATCCTTTTTCACTCAGTTTCAAGTCAGCGTTATACAATCCTAGGTCCAGCAATGCAATTGAGATACTGAAGGCTATCCAGGAAATAAACAGAAAGGCTTTGGTTGCCGGTAAACCCTCTGCAACATCGCGCACAGTCTTTTGTATGGTGACGGAAGAAAACATGGCAAAAAGAAATACCGCAAGGTAAAATCCCTTTTCATTTAGGGCAAGCCCGGAATTATATAGTCCGACCAGGTAACCGATAGCTCCGATGGCAAGTGCCGCCCAGCTCGCCGCGATAAATGCCGCAGTGGGACGGCCGATGAAATGTTGCTTTTGTTCTGTATTAGGCCGCATCTTCAGTCTCCTTTCTGCGTCAGGGACATTCCTTTCCTTACCCCTCGTGTTGTACATATGATGGCCGTAAGATAAATGCTTTTAGGGATAAATATTCTGGATATCCGTATCCGCTTAGGTTTTGAATTAGCAACTCCCTGTGCGGAGTTCTATCAAATAAATGGAATATATTGTGACCGCAATCATAAAACATATTTTCTATCATTTCATTAAAACGATATCAATTATAGATTGATAAATTTTTTTTGATCTATGGTATGTCAGACCCGGGGCGGAAACAAAAACAAAGGTGCAGGGTGCCTGTCCGTTTTTGTCATTGCCTTATTGTCTGTAAGCGTTGTGCAGCTTGAGTGATTACCCTGGATCAGATCACAACAAGAGTTGGAATATTGGGGGCGATTACACGGATGTTCTTGTAAAAAGGGAAGGTCAAAGTGTTGATTCTGCAGGGTTCGGGTGGTATATCTGATCTTTGCATGGTTGATGCCGCCGCTTTTTGAAAAAATCTATAAATCAAATTATTTCGCTGATAATCCTGCCTATACATGTCTATATTAATAAGAATTGCAATTGGTTATCTGCATATGGTTAAACGGGTTTTGGTATAACAGCCATGGGATGGCCTGATATATCAGCTGCCAGGCTCAACCTACAACAAAGTTTGAAAAATCCGGGTAACTTCCCCGGTCTTTCTTATAACAGCCACGGGCTGACCTGACATATCAGCTGCCAGGCTCAGCCCACAACAAAGCTTGAAAGATCTGAGTAACTTACACAGACTTTCTTATAAAAAATTAGGAGTTGCTATGAAAAAATGGCTGGTTGAAGAGTTGATCTGTCCCCAATGCCTGGACAGTGAGAATGTACTTAAGCTTGATATCCGCACGGAAACGGAGGATGATATTATTGAGGGGCATCTGGTCTGCCCCCAATGCAAACAGGTGTATGAAATCCACGAAGGAATTGCTGTGGTTGTGCCTGAACAGACCCTGCCCATTATTCAGGATGCAACGGGATATAACTCTTTTTCCATGCTTTCATCCTATTTGTGGAGCCACTATTCAGAGTTTTTCAATGGTCCGGATGCCACAGATGCCTATCAGAAATGGGCCCGGGCCTTGGATTCCAAACGCTCCGGCTGGGCGCTTGACATCGGGTGTTCCGTGGGGCGTTTGACCTTTGAGATGACCAAAACCCATGACCGGGCTGTGGGCCTTGATACCTCAATTTCCTTTGTCCGGGCCGCCCGGGAACTTGGTGCCGCAAAACGACTGGCTTTTGATTTGATCATGGAAGGCCGGATCACGGAGAAACGCACCTGTGATCTGGACCCGGCATTTGGCTTTGACCAGGCTGAATTTATTGTTGCCGATGCCATGGCACTGCCTTTTCGTTCCCGGCGTTTTTCCACGGTAAGTTCGGTCAATATTCTTGAAAAGGTGCCTGATCCCTTGCTGCACCTGGCCGAAGCCAACCGGGTCATGGTTGAGAAAGATGCCCGGTTCCTCTTTTCCGATCCCTTTTCCTGGGACGAGAGCGTCAACAGCCCGGAACTTTGGCTTGGGGGGACCAATGACGGGGATTTCAAGGGGTTTGGCATGGATAATATATGCAGACTGCTCCAGGACCCTGAATCTGTATTCTCTCCGGGGTTTGCGATCCGGGATATGGGCCAGGTGTTGTGGAAAATCAGGAAAACCCGAAACCTGTGGGAGCATATTACCTCCCAATTCGTTGTTGCCCACAGAGCAGCCATGGGCTGATTGGGTCTATCAGAACCTATATTCATATCACAACGGAAATTGAACGATATATGTAAGTTACATTGATTTTTATATGAAAGTCTGGGTAAGCTACTCAGATCTTTCAAGCTTTGTTGTGGGCTGTGCCTGGCCGCTGATATGTCAGGTCAG
>JAKSBO010000776.1 GCA_022361095.1 Desulfobacterales bacterium
CCAGAGTTTTTACATGCTCAAGCCATTGGTCGATTGGCTCTTTCTCTATACAAACAAGAGAAGGTAGATGAGATCAAATTTGTTTATTCAAAGTTTATCTCTACAATCAGTCAAGAACCTGAAATACTTAAGTTATTACCTGTTGAAAAACGTGGGATAGAACAAGAAGAGGTGGATGAAGATTATGAGTTCATTACTTATGAGCCTTCTCCAGAAGAAGTATTGAGTTTTATCATTCCAAAATATGTTTCAAGCACAATTTATGGTGGCTTGATAGAATCAGCGGCTGCTGAACAAGCGGCAAGACGTGTTGCGATGGAAAATGCGTCTAACAATGCTGAAGATTTAATTGGAGATTTAACTTTATCATATAACCAGGCAAGACAAGCTGCAATTACTCAAGAGATTACTGAAATCGTGGGTGGTGCAGAAGCGCTTAAATAATATTGGAAGGATGTGTTTAAATGTCACAAGCAATAGGTAAAATTGTGCAAGTTATCGGACCGGTACTTGATGTTAAGTTCGATGCAAGTTCATTACCTAACATCCTAGATGCTATTGAGATTTTCAATGGCGACAAAAGAATTGTTGCAGAGGTTGCTCAGCATGTTGGTGATACAACTGTAAGAGCCATTGCAATGAGTTCTACTGACGGATTAGTTAGAGGTATGGACTGTACAGCCTTAGGAAAACCGATTTCTGTTCCAGTTGGTCCAAAGACACTGGGAAGATTAATCAACGTTCTAGGTGAAACAATAGATAATAAAGGTCAAATAGAGAGTGATACATGGTCTATCCATAGAGAAGCTCCTACATTTGAAGAACAAGAGACTTCAACTGAGATTTTTGAAACAGGTATCAAAGTAGTAGACTTGATCGCACCTTACGCAAAAGGTGGTAAGATCGGTTTATTCGGTGGTGCAGGTGTTGGAAAGACAGTATTAATTCAGGAACTTATCAACAACATCGCAAAAGAGCATGGTGGTTTATCAGTGTTCGCAGGTGTTGGTGAGAGAACAAGAGAAGGTAATGACTTATATCATGAAATGATTGAGTCAGGCGTTATTGATAAAACTACTTTGGTATTCGGTCAAATGAATGAGCCACCTGGAGCAAGAATGCGTGTTGCATTAACAGGTCTTACAATGGCTGAGTACTTTAGAGATGCTGAAGGTAGAGACGTACTTTTATTCATCAACTTGCATCGTTTCTCGTGACAAGGATGTTGAAATATGCATCCAAAAACAGTGACAACAATTGGTAAATATCGCAATATAAAG
>JAKSBO010000717.1 GCA_022361095.1 Desulfobacterales bacterium
AAGTAATTTAACAGCTTATTGAGGCTTGATGTATAAAACCGAGCAGTTAATTGGCTAAATTTATGGTTTTCTGCACCTAACTTAAATTTAAATTAAGGCTAATTTAAGCTTAATTCTGGGCTAAAATTAATCGGATATATTCTGTTTCGAAGATATCACAAAGCCACACCCCGGGTGACCGGGGGCCGGAAAGCCAAGGGTCTTGTTATTTAAAAAAAGGATACGAAAAGACACTAAAGGATTCGGGGTGAAGGTCGGTAGCCCGAAAATTGAATGTCAAGCCTATCCATTAAAATTAAAACAAAAATTAAAACGAGACAGCCAAGCCGCCGCATATCTTTAAGAGGGAAGTTGAATTTAGAAGTAACTTTATTTTTATTTTAGGAGAAGAAAAAATGAAGAAATTGTTGGTAGGTGTTATGGCGGCTTTTACTGTTTCTATTTTTGCTGTAGCAGGCAATGCTGCAGCTTATACGTCCGATACTCTTGCTGTCGCGTTTCTTGATGACGATACGTCAACTGAGCTGGTAATTGAAATTGGAGATCTTACCTCTCTGGATTTATCAGCATCAAATGTTGAGCTTGCGGCAGCAGGATCTTTTAATCTTGACTATGATAGAGTTGGGATGTTTGGTTATACGACTCAGACTCCGATACCAGGCGTAACTGTCCAAGAAAGATGGTTTGGACTGACTGCCGATGTCGAAGCAACTGTCAATTCCAATTTGGCTACCTCCTTCGTAGGCGCTGCTGGCGTTGTCTCTTTGGGAGAGCATTCTACGTCAATCCTCTCTTCTTATAATTATGGGATGAATTCCGACGGAAACGGTGGCTATGCCGGCTATAACAATGCTTACGGCTCTTTCGGTGAAGCGGTTATTGCTGCAGATGGCGTTGATCTGTATCTTTATCATTTTGATGCCTTTAGCAACTTAGTTGTTGACGGAGATAACTCCTATTCGGCGGTTATCAGCTTTAACGGCGACGGGTCTATCGTAATGAACCAGACCTCAGCAGTGCCGGTTCCCGGTGCATTGGTGCTTCTTGGTTCCGGCCTTGTTGGTCTTGTCGGCCTCCGCAGAAAACAGAGCTAAAATACGCAACAAAATATAAGGAATAAAACAATGCTTAGAAATGTTATTAAAGGAATGGCAATCGGTTCTGCCGCACTGATGCTTACAGCCGGTGCTGCCAATGCAGACTTAATTGAAGTAAACCTTTTCGGCGCATCGGCACAGTACTCTTTCTGGACAAATGCAGCAGCGGATTTCCTTGAGGATCAAGGCTGTGCTTCAGGTGACATTTATACTTTGGATACGGAAGTACAAAGCCGTGACACTGGCGCTGCCGTCTGCGCGGGTAACTCTGCCGTAGCTCTTAACGGCACAACGCTTTCCGGAGCCGGCGATACCAATGGTAATACGATCATCGTCAGATATACATCCAAAGCGTCTTATGACGGCATCCGGGCGGTTTCAGAATCTGACAACGCAGATTGGGATGCTGATGATTGCCACACCACTACCGGAAACTGGGGGTATCGTCTCCAGGCCAATCTGGGCAATGCAACCGTAACAGGTCAAGAACTTACACTTCCCGACACCGCAGCCAGCCTTTCCTGCCAGGATGTTCACATCGGGGCATCTGACGTTGCTTCTGAGACATTTGGCCAGACTTCTTCTGGACAGCTCGAAGGTCCTAATGGCGGCGGTGCTTTTTCAAATACGGTTGTATATCCGGATGATCTGCCTTCGATGCAGGTATCCGACGGTTTTCAGAACATCAGGCCTGTTGTTGTCCCGTTTGGTTTTTTTGCCAACAACGGGGCAACAGACGGCAGTTATGATGCAGTGCCCATTGATACCATGACCCGTCTCCAGGCGGTTTCCCTCCTTAGCGGTCAGATTGCTAATTGGAGCGACTTTGATCCATCCGTGGATATGCGGGTGGTTGTGTGTCACAGACATGCCGGTTCCGGAACTGTTGCAACTTTGAATGCGGCCGTGTTCAGGGGTGACGCTTCACTGCCGATTTCAGAAGTGAGCAAAGCCGTTGCAGATTACTATGCTCTATTTGGTCAAATGGTACCAGAAATCTACTTTAACGAAGGCTCTTCCGACATGATGAGATGTGTCGGCCAGACAAAAGGTGCCATCGGTTATGCGGATTTTGACAAATGTATTCCCGGTACTAACTGCGTTACCAAAGGATATGGCCAGATTAAAAGGGTCTATTTCCCATGTGGTCCCGATTGCCGGCCTAATCACTCGCCGTTCTTAACACAAAAAGAACTGGTACAGAATGGTATAGATTCCTTCTGGTCAGCCCAGTGGCTGTACTACAAAACTGCTGAGCCTACTGCAACTAAAACTCTTATCACAGCCCTTGGCACGTTTGCTTCCAACGAGGTGAACCTGCCGAGTTCAAAGGCAGATTACTGGTCTTCCCAAAATGCCATGAATTATGAGAAAGCGAATGATTTCGCTCTGCCGAAGAAGAAATAACAATATCGCTTGTAGAAAAAAGTACCAATAAAAACGGGGCTGCTCCATGGCAGCCCCGTTTCCTATTCACCAGAGAATAGGCACGAAACTAATCAAACACCAATATATAGCTAGTCACAGACTAATTGAGTTTTGATTTTAATGGGCTGCCATAGTCAATTTGAATGAAAATTTAAAAAGAATTTTAAAAATGAAAAAGAAAATTGTTTTAACCGTTTTAATTATGACGTTTCTTACAGGCTGCACAGCACTGAAACCTGTTGAGATGGTAAAAAAAGGCCGGCAGGTAAAGGTTGATTATTCATGTGTACTTGAAAACAAAGAACTTATCGCCACCACATTGATCTCCGACGTTGAGAATTCTTTATTAAAAAAGTCAAACGGCTTTATTGAGCATGATGAATATGGCCCCATGGAGTTGACAGCCGGTCAGGAAGCACCAGGCCAGTGGGATGACAAACTTAAAATGGTTGAGCCTGAAATTTTGACAAAAATTTCATTTCAACTGCCGGGCATGGAAATCGGCAAAGAAAAAACAATAGTTCTTGAATCTGAAACACCGGAGGGAATGAAAGAGAAAAACCGTTACAGGGTAATAAAGAGGGTCAGAAAAGCGCCAAAAATACGTTCTATATCAGTTGATCAGTATAAAAAAATGTATGGTGATTCAGAGCCTGCACCGGGCGATATCATTAAAATTAACGGCAAGCCGACGTTTAAGGTCTTTGACGTATCTGCCGGACGCTTAAAAATCGAATTTATTGGCCAGGGAATCGAAAATGACACCCCCTGGGGAAAGGCAGTGAGTCATATTGAGGGCGATATGGTGGTGATCACCATTAAGGCCGTGCCCGGAACGATTGTAAAGACAGGTCCGGTTATCGGAGAGGTGAGCGAGGTTACTGAAGATTCAATAAAGGTGGATTACGGTCATCCCTTTGCCGGAAAAACTTTGACATGCAGGGTAAAGGTTCTTGGAGAAAAACAGACTGGCGCGTCAATGAAAGCAGAAAATTAAATGAGATCAGATAAAATGAAATTGGCCGGTATTGCAACTGTTTTTCTGTTGTTGCTGGGTTCATGTGCTGTCCAAACACCCCCTAAAAATACAATGGCTGGACAGAGTCAAAAAACGGATACAAACCTTGAAACTGCCGGGAAAGACGAAATAAATCAGAAGATTGCCGCCGCCATGGAAAGGGCGCGAAGTGAAGGCAAAACAAGCGTGGATGTGAATCTGGATGAGATTGCCGGAATCGTCCAGCCCGGTGACTTGGTGAAAATATCATATAAAGCCTGTTTGGAAAACGGTGAGCCGGTTACCAAAGAGGAAGGTGAAATTAGGAATATGACAGCAGGGCAGGGAAGTGTCCTTTCCCGGGAGATTCTTGGCATGAGACTTAATCAAAATAAAAAATCCGTCATTGAGCCGGAAAATGCGTTCGGTCTTCATAAAGCGAATGAGGTGCAGACGTTTCCGGCCCAAAGAACTACGCCGGTATATATGCAGGTAAGCACACAAGATTATGAAAAGCAGTTTAACAGTCTGCCCCGGAAAAATGACTTGATCCGGATTACGCCTTATTTTGAATCTAGGGTGATCCAGGCGGATGGCCAGAAGATTTTAATACACAACCTGGCCGAGGACGGGGTTGTCCGGGAGGACACCATCGGCAAAACCACAATTTCCGTGAAAGACGCGGTTATTACAATTTCACTTGAGGCAAAAAAAGGGGCTTCTTTTTCAGCGGGGAAAAAGACAGGCAAGATTATTGAAAGGGATGAAAAAAACTTTATTGTCGATTTCAACCACCCGTATGCGGGCAAAAAAATGATTCTTGACCTTGAAGTTCTTTCCATTACCAAAGCCACGGAATTTGCCGGGCTTGAACTGGAATG
>JAKSBO010001138.1 GCA_022361095.1 Desulfobacterales bacterium
CAGTCCATGGCAAAGGAGATGGGCTGGCCGTGGAAATGGCCGTTATGGAAGAACGTATCCAGTTCGGTAAATATCAATGGATTGTCGTTGCTGGAATTAAGTTCCCTTAAAAGCACTTCGTGTGCCCGGGCCACGGCTTCTTTTGTGGGGCCTACAAACTGGGGGGTGCACCGGATTGAATACGCGTCCTCAACCGGAATATCCGCAACAGAGACACCCTTGTGCTCTTTAAGTGTGGACTGCAGCTTATAAGAAAGCTCCACTTCATCAATGGCCATTTTGCTGCCCTTTAACAGATTGGTTAAATTCACAGCAGTGGCGTACTGGCCCGGATGATATTTTTGCTCATGTACGATGGGATCAAACGGATTGAAGCGGCCCATCAGGGTTTCAATAGCAAAAGCGGCAATGATGTCGGAGTTTTTCAGTGTATTTGTAGCTTCGGTGATGACTGTCGAGGCAAGTCCGACCATGGCTGATGTCCCGTTGATCAGGGACAACCCCTCTTTGGCATTCAGATACATCAACTCAACACCGGCTGCATCCATGGCGGCTTTACCCGGCATGACCTCACCATTAAACTTGGCCTTCCATTCGCCGAAACCGACAGCAGCGATACAGCCCAACGGTCCCAAGTCACCACTGGTCCCAAGAGACCCTTTCCGCGGAATTACCGGAAAAATCTTATTGTTGATCATGTCCAGGTAAATCTTCAGGTTCTTCTCCTTGATACCGGAGAAGCCACGGCAAAGTGAATTGGCCCTGGCGATCATAAAAGTCCGGACCAGTTCATCCTCAAAAGGTTTTCCCACCTGGGTGGTGATGCTTCTGACCAGATTTTTCTGAAAATCGTTGTCCCGATCCCTCGGCAGAAGATAATCCACCAGACCGCCGCAGCTGGTATTCACGCCGTAAATGCACCGTTCTTCACTGGCCCATTTATCTACCAATGCCCTGCACTCACGTATTTTCGGCCAATTTTTTTCATCAATCTCTACTTTCATTGAAAAATCTTTACCGACCTTAATCAATTCTTCAAGTGTTAATGAGTAACCGTCCAGGATGAGAGTGTTCTCTTTGATTGGCATGATTCCCTCCTTTATATAGCAGTTAAAGTGTGTGTAACGCTTTAGAAAAAATAGACCGCGTGAACTTTGGGTTGCCGTAAATTAAGAAGCAGCACATGAAGCGCGTTTTCTATTTTCTTTAATTTAAGAAAAACCAGATCTGTCTTTTTTTGTCAAGCATAATTTTTATTTTATAAGGAATTTTTCAGATTTTAAGGAACTATCGAAACCAATAATCCTAATTTTAATTTATTTTATAAACTTTTTATCTAATTTTACCTTATTTTCATTCAGATCATATTCAATGCCGGTTACTCAGGATAGAAACGCCTTGGCATGGCAAGGATTAGGTACGCTTTAAAACAACATGGGCTTTTTGTATTAGTATTGTAAAACCACGCGATTATCGTTCATTTTGCGTAGTTCTTTCTTTATAAGAAACAGGATTTTTTATTAACCAGGATCTGAAAAGAGTAAGACTGTGACCTCAACCCTGTTGGAAAACACTGTGTTTCGGTTTATTAGCCATTGGTTCGCAAGGTTTGCCCTGTGTATCCTGCCGTGGAAAATCCAAGGAAGAACTCCGGATCTGAACAAGTTTGTCCTGATCGCAGCCCCGCATTCATCCAACTGGGATTTTGTTTTCTTTATGCTGGCCATATTCAAGCTGAAAATTCCGGTACGCTGGATGGCGAAACACACACTGTTCGCCTGGCCTTTCAGATGGCTGTTGATTCGCCTGGGTGGAATTCCTGTTGACCGTTCCGTTGCCGGTAACACAGTCGAAACGATGACAAAGGTATTTGCCGCATCTGATCACTTCATTCTCACCATTGCGCCATCCGGCACCCGGAGCAAGACACCCAACTGGAAATCAGGATTCTACCATATTGCTTTGCAAGCAAAGGTTCCCATTGTCTGCGGATATATAGACTATCGAAACAAAATTATCGGTATCGGTCCCACGTTTCATCCAACCGGTGACATCGACAAGGACATGATAACCCTGCAGGCATTTTACACACCGTTTTCCCGCAGGCAAATTTCAGACCCGGGATAATTCTCCCCCATCTTAAATTGCAGTCAATAGATCCATGAAGGTGGGAGTCTGATGATGCCAGATATTACTATTGTCTGCCGGGCCCATAAACTTTTCGTTATAAGCGAGCGTTGTCGATAGGTTTCAATTTATAGATAAGGCTGCGTAGTTTACCACATATGGCCCAATTGCATTTTCGTTTATCGTTCGGCAACTTGCCAAGCCTTATGAATAATATCACAAAGGCATATCAAACCCCTGGCAACCCGTGAAACGGGCATGCTTTCGGGTGAAAGGATACTCCCTGCAAACCCGGGGTTTCACAGTCTGAATTTTACAACGGAAAATATGTTTACCCGGCACTGGAGCGAGAAACGGGCATTCATCAGCAGTTCTGCCGTTTTTCGGATCCACCCAGATCCGGCACTGGTCCCAACCGTCCACGGCCCCCTCCTGCCCTACCCAGGAGAGGATATCGGTGCGCTGGTGGAGCTCCCATAACCGGGTATCGTCCGGGTCGCACTGATGTTCCAGCCCACGGCAGCAGTTGCCGCATCTTTTACAGACAAATTCATTCATCTGATCCACGATCCATACACCGGTCCGGCCATCGACTTTCCCGGGAATTGCCGGTGCTTGGAACAGAATGGTACAAATCTGCGCCATGTTTTCCGGATCTGTGTTCCCGGTCTCCAGCACATGAATCAGATAAAACACCAATACTGTATCCTCCACCGGTTCAAAAGGA
>JAKSBO010000630.1 GCA_022361095.1 Desulfobacterales bacterium
ATCCCCTTTTTTGATATCATTCACTGCAAAAAGAGACCGCCTGTGAAGACGTGCATTCAATTTCTTTTCCGTCATACTGTAATCCACTTTTCCAAGGGCCTTTTCCGCCTGGCGGATATCCTGAACCATCCGGGCAAATGATTCGGGCTCCATTGAAAAGGAGGCATCCGGTCCGCCGACAGATCTGTCGAGAATGAAATGCTTTTCAATCACCTTTGCCCCAACAGCGACAGCGGTAACCGCCACGATGTTTTCCATGGTGTGATCGGACAGCCCCGCTTCCACGCCAAAGGTCGCTTTGATATTCGGAATGGTTCTTAAATTGGCATCTTCAATACTTGCGGGATACGAAGAGGTGCACTTTAACAAAATGATCTGCTCATTGCCCATCCGCCGGCATGCATCGACAGCCGCTTCAATATCAGCAAGGCCGGCAATTCCCGTCGAAAGCATCATGGGCTTCCCCTTTGATGCAATATATTCTATGAGGGGAATATCCACGATTTCAAATGAAGCCACTTTATAGGCAGGAATATCCAGGGATTCCAGAAAATCAACCGCAGTTTTATCAAACGGAGTGGAGAAAAACACAAGCCCCAAACTTTTGGCATAGGCCATCAACTCTTCTTGCCACTCCCAGGGTGTGAATGCCTCCTGGTACAGATCATAAAAGGTTCTTCCGTCCCAGACGGTTCCTTCATCGAGCACAAAACAGGGATTATCACAATTTATTGTAATGGTATCCGGTGTGTATGTCTGTATTTTAAGTGCATCCGCACCGGCCGCTTTGGCAGCTTTTATGGTCTTTTTGGCAATATCAATGCTGCCGCCATGATTGGCTGACAACTCGGCCACAATAAAGGTGCGAGACCCGATCTCGAATCCATCAATAATTATCGGCATCTTGCCTCCTGTCAGCCCTTGCGCCTTCAAGAAATAATGGGGCAATCCGGCAGGCAATATCGTAATCTTCATGTGTATCCAGATCTATGGCACGGATCCATGGAATTTTATATCCGACCATTCTATCAGTATAAAAACTTTTCTGTTGTAAAAAGGGTTCTGTTCGGCACCAGCAAATTGTCCCGTTACCGGCCACAAGATCCGGATGGAACTGTGACTGGAGCATGCACTCCTGCCACCTGGGTTTTAAAAACCCGTTCCCATCTCTTTCCAGGGCCTGGAGGGGCTGAAGATTAAAGTCAGATACGCCCATCACGCAATCTGCCCGGGTATTTTTTTCCGCCACGGCAAAGGATGAACATAGATCATCGGGGGTAATGAATACGGCTGTGGCATAAATACAGCAAAACCAATCCGGTTTGGTGCCCTGCTCGGCCAGACGCGCCAGGACATCCAGACACACCTGGGCCACGGTGGAGCGGTCCTGGGCCAGATGCACCGGCCGGTCCATCACCTGGGCACCCTCGCCTATGGCGATGCGCCTGATCTCTTCATCTTCGGAGGAAACGATCACCCGGTCAAAACAACCGCTGTCCAACGCGGCTTTAACCGGGTAATGGAGCATGGGGCGCCCCATAACAGGCAGGATATTTTTCCGGGGCAGCCGTTTGGAACCGCCCCGGGCCGGAATAATCGCAACACGGTCCGTCATGCTTCTTTTTGTCCTTTAAGAAGTGGCTGAATCAGGGTCTGCATCTGTGCCACAGTTAAAAAGTGCGGATTCGTTCCGGAACTGTACTCAAAATCGTCCGGGACCGCCCCCAAACATTTATCCATGGGCATTTGCCCTTTACTAAAAAAGCTGAAATCAGGCTGAATCACATAATAATCGTCAAATTCAACCACCATCCTGGATTCATCTGCCGGGATCATGACCTCATGAAGCTTTTCCCCGGGCCGGATGCCGATCATCTCATGCCTGCAATCCGGACAAATGGCTGTGGCCAGATCGGCAATGGCCATGCTCGGCAATTTCGGGACAAACAGCTCCCCGCCCGTCATTTTCCCAAGGCAGTGGCAAACAAAATTCACGGCCTGTTCCAGGGTAATCCAGAATCGTGTCATTCTCAAATCGGTGACGGGCAGCACACCGGTCTCTCTTTTTTGAAGAAAACAAGGAATCACGCTGCCCCGGCTGCCAATGACATTGCCGTATCGAACCACACTGAATATGGTTTGAACTTTTCTGCCGGTATACGCGTTGCCGGCAATAAAAATTTTATCCGAACACAACTTGGTCGCCCCGTACAGGTTTAAAGGGTTTGCCGCTTTATCCGTACTCAGGGCAATCACCTTTTTGACATGCTGATCAATGGCCGCATCAATGACATTCTGGGCCCCGATAATATTGGTTTTCACGGCCTCAAAGGGATTGTATTCAGCCGCAGGCACCTGCTTCATGGCTGCAGCATGGATAACAATATCCACCCCGGAAAAGGCCCTGTACAACCGGTCTTTATCCCGGACATCGCCAATGAAATATCTTAGACACGCATTTTCGGCTGCCGGAAACATCTGCTGCATTTCAAACTGTTTGAGTTCATCCCGGCTGAAGACAATCAACTTTTGTACAGCATATCGTTCAAGGATCATTTGGACGCACTGTTTTCCAAATGATCCGGTCCCGCCGGTGATCAGCACCACTTTGCCATCCATGCGATTATCCTCCTTGAACACGGCTTTCCCCACCGATTTGATTTTCGCCCTTCGTGCTGGAGAAAATAAAATGTCCTATCATCAATTCATAAAAGATATTCCAAGATAAATTTTAATTTCTTGAAAAGCAAAACAAAACTATGGCAGGATGTATAATTCGTACGAGAATGATGATTTGTCACTTTTAATCCGCTGATTATCGGAATTGCAATGGAACATAGAACCAAGCCTGTTGTGTACTGGGTGCTCCAGGACAATCAGACAACGTCCAACCTCATTGATTTCTTTGAACTGATCCAAACACGGGGTAAAAAATTTTTAACATTAAAATTTCTGGTACCCGAAACATCCACAGCAACCCGGCAAAAGGTATCAAAGCTTAATCCCGTTGTTTTCGGGGTTGCATACGGTAAAAGTCCAAATTCCTATGAAGGATACTGCCTAAAGAAGGAACAGCTTGGCGACCATGGGTTTTCCGATGGACTTAAGTTCCGGCAGGCCCTGCTGCTGGACGATCTTGGCGGCGGCAACCTTCTCCAGACGCGATTGAATCTGCCCAAGGAAAAAAATGTTGCAGGAATTGTCGTCCAGATCCCCACACCGTTAGGGTCTACCACCCAGGAGGAAAAAATATTTTATGCCTGGGTGCACGTTGCAAAAACAAATCATATACCCGTTATCGGATACGAATTACTTTCCCTGGCATCCAGGTGGACCTTGGCACCATCCCTGATGGATGGCCTGATTACCACCCAGAAAGCAAGCTGGGACTATCTGAACAGCCCGGAGGCGGATCTTGACACCAAAATTTGGAGAATCCCCAGGTTTGAAGGCTGCTTTTTCTCACCTGCCACCCACCCGTCGTGGAGAAAAGGCATGGGGCTGCGCGACCGGTCCCATGATATTCCCCAAAGAAAAACCATTCTTTATATTGCCCACAATGTGGCCATGACCTATGAGTATAAGAACCTGCTTGCCCACCTGGCGCCCATGGGTGACAACCTGCACCTGATGTTTTCCTGCGGCAAGGATCAGGTAAGGGGCACACACACCCACCAGCAAACCATTGAAACCCTATGCAGAAACGAGCTGAAAAATTTTTCATTTTCCTTTCACGACATGAACCAACCCACCCAAATCACAATGGCGGATGCACTGGTGTGCTGTGCCGATTGTTACAGTGCAGCGGCCTCCTCGGCCATAGGGATACCCACCATTATTTATGACACCATGGTACCTGAAACCCGCCAAGGGTATAAAATCTGGATTCAAACCCCCAAAGCGTTGACCCGGCAGGTACAGCAGATCATTTCCCGCCACAAAGAGGAAACCGGGCTGTCATATATACTGATTGATATCATAAAAAAAGATCTCGGGCCCCGGACACGGAAAGGAAGCACCCATGGATAGTTTCTGGAAAAATAAAAAGATCATTGCCTATGTTGCCTTAAAGCACCACACCCGTTTCATCGTCCCGGTCATGGAGAAACTGTCCGCACTGGGCGCAGATACCCGTTATGTCGTGGCCCAGGCAGAACGAAGCCAGGAAATTACAGCCGTGGAGTTAGGCCTGAATTATCGCCATATATTTGACTATCTCTCTTTGGATGATAATACGGATATCCATGCCAATTATTTAAGGGAACGCCGGGTGTTCAGCCAGGCATTGTGCAAAGATTTTGCCCTGGCCGTCCAGATGGTGACGGTAACGGATAAAACCCTTTATGCCACAGCCCAGGAATATATCGGCTTCAGAAACATGATCAGAATGGAAAAACCCGATATTTGCTTTGCCCTCCACGAATTGAACCGATGGGGTAAAACCTTTGCCTTTTGGGCTAAAAAATTCAATGTGCCTTTTATATCACTGCAGGAGGGGTTGGGTTATAACCAGGATTTTGGGTATACCGGGCACGTCCAGTACTCCACCTTAAATCTTGTGTGGGGAGAACGGATCAAAAAAAAATTCAGCGGATATGAAGCCCCGGTTGAAAGGATCATTCCCGTGGGTAATACCCATATATCCCGGGAAAAGGCGTACCAGGAAGAAAATAACATCCGGGCAAAGATGAGAAAAACACTCAAATTGAACAAAAAAACGGTTCCCTTACTTATCTTTACATCCCACCCCCCGGACCGTAATAAAATCGGCGCTCTGATGGAAACCGTAGCAAAACAGCCCCATTTGAAAATGATCATTAAATTCCATCCGGCCTGCCGGTATGAGATTTATGAAGAATGGAAATCCGCAATTCCGCAATCATGGCAAAACAGCCTGATATTTGTCCATGGCAAATACAGTGCTTATGATCTAATGTCCGCCAGCGATCTTTGCGTCCTTTGCGCCCCATCCACAACCGGGATTGAGGCCATTGCATTTGGCATCCCGTTGGTGCAGTTGACCGGCCTGACCCAGGTTGAAGCGCCCTACTCTTTTTCCGCCCAGGGGGTTGCCCTTGAGATGGACCCGGCACAACTGGCCCGGGCACTTGCAGACAAAATGGACTTGAAAGAAAAAATTGCCGGCGACGCCATTGAGCTGTTCTTTAAAAACGAACTGACACAGACCACCGGCGCAACGGACCGGATTATTGAAATTGCAAAAAAGGTCATTACAGCCAACACACCGGAACCCATCATACCATTACCGGCTCCCAAAACCGAATCCTATGAATGGTCGCTGATTATTCCTGTACCTGCCGATTCCCCCAACCAATTTCTTTTTCAGCTTGAACATATTACGCGGCATTCCGAAGGACAGGGGCGTTATGAGGTAATTTTAATTGAACCCGAAACGGTCACACCTGAGACCGTCACCGTGCTGGACTCCCTTTCAGGCGATGTGATCCGGTTGAAAACAGACCCGGGCCAAAACACCTGGGCCTGCATTAATGCCAAAGCCCCGGGTATCATGACAGGAAAAAAGATTATCGTATTCACGGAACTTGCCTGCCCCCTGCAGAACTGGCTGGCTGTATTGAACAAGGCGTTCTCCACCCACGGCACCGATAAAATTTTTGGCGGAAAGGTGACCACGGCCCAAGGGAGCATCGTCCATGCAGGCATGGTGCTCAACACCAACAACTCACCTGTATCCGCATATCTTCACCTGAACACCGGCTTTGCCCCGGCCAACAGGGAACGTAGTTTCCCCATGCTGGACCATATGGTCTGCCTGTCTGCCGGCCTTTTTCTAAAATCAGGCGGTTTCTCACCCAGGGCCGGAACCTATGCCCTCATGGATCTGTGCCTGAAAATCCGGCAGCAAACACAAAGCAACAATACATGCGTTTTTTTACCCGGTCTTCAGATCCTTAAACCCCATGAAGTTCAAGAGATCCCTGCCGGGGATGCCCTATTCTTTTTTGCCAGATGGCATGCACTGCTCTGGGATAATGAAAACAGCCTCTATCAAAATGAAGGTATATCCCCCCGGCAATTAGATGCAGCCCGCATGGCCCAGGCCCAGAAACAGGTCAACGCGTTTTAAATGCAACACACCACAGGTGTGGCTGTTTAAGCGTTCCTAGAACCCTTCCTTAAACAACTCTTCCGTACTCAAGACCTCATCCGGACTTGGGGTTCGCTCGATGGGTTCCGTTCCGTCCTTGAAACGTTCAAAAATGGTATGTTCGCTTTGGGCACTGGGCAGAAGGCCGGTTTCGGCGTCTATCTTAACGGTAATGATACCTTCGGGCACTGTGAATTCCCGGACGGATTTACCTTCCAGGGCATGCTGCATATAATCCAGCCAGATCGGGCTTGCGGCCCTGGACCCAGTCTCCCCCCTGCCGATGGGAGCGCTCTGGTCAAGCCCCACCCAGACCCCGGTGGTATACCTGGGGGTAAAGCCCATGAACCAGGCATCGTGCAGGTCGTTGGAGGTGCCGGTTTTACCTGCCGCAGGACGGTTCAGAGCTTTAACACGCCGCCCGGTACCAGCTTCGACCACGCTTTCAAGCAGACTTGTCATGAGATAGGCCGTACCCATATCAATGACCTTTTTGCGAATCAGCTTGGAAGATTCCAGAAGTCTGTTATCCCGGTCATAAATTTCAGTGATAAATACCGGTTCAATCAAGTAACCCAAATTGGAAAATACTGAATACGCTTTAGTGATTTCAAGCAGGGAAACGCCTGAAGATCCAAGGGCGATGGACAGATCCTGGGCTAACGGAGAGGTAATCCCAAGCTTTCTTGCATAATCGATCACATAATCAATGCCGATATCCTGAAGAATTTTGATACTGACAATGTTTCTGGATTTGGTCAAGGCCTGGCGAAACAAAGTGGGCCCGAAAAATTTACGTGCATAGTTTTTGGGCTTCCACACCCTGTCATGGAGCGTGTCCTCATACACCACAGGCGAATCAATGATGGTCGTGGCCGGCGTGTATCCCTTGTCAAGGGCCGCCGCGTACAGGATGGGCTTGAACGTAGAGCCCGGCTGGCGTCTTGACTGAACGGCCCGGTTAAACTGGGAGTCCCTGAAATCCCTTCCACCGATCATGGCTTTGACATGGCCGGTTTCAGCTTCAATACTCAAAAGTGCGGACTGGGCAACGGGCTCCTGGTACAGGGCAAATTCATAGGCATTTTCCCCTGTCATCTCCTCCAAAACCTCCAGGTAGATGACATCCCCAATTTTTAAGGCCTGGGAGGGTTTTGTAATTTGGGCATAATTGTAGAATCGTTTGGGGTCTGGTTTCCTGGCCCACGCCATGGTGTCCAACCGAATGATGCCGGTGACATTGCCGACCCTTACATGGGTAACCCTATTAGGATCGTCCACCTTCAGGACCACCCCTTTATAGACCGATCCCTTAACCGGACGGTTTCCGTTCAGCTCTTCGGCAACGGTTTGACTGAAATCTTCCACCTGGAGAGCGGCTATATTTTTTACAGGGCCTCGATATCCGCAGCGCTTATCTAAATCCAGCAAACCTATATTCACTGCGCGCCGGGCTATTTTCTGCAATTCAATGTTCACCGCGGTATGAATGCTCACCCCCTGTGTGTAAAGCATCTCCTTACCGTATTTTTTTTCAACATACCGCCTGACATGTTCAGTGTAACAGGGCACCCGTTCGATGAACCAGTTTTTCCGGGGTTTAATGTCAAGTTTGGCGTTCAGGGCTTCGGTGGCCTCCAGGTTGGAGATCATGCCCTCTTCTTTCATGCGGTTCAGCGTATACACCTGACGCTGCCTGGCCAGTTCCGGATGACGAAAGGGGCTGTATCGGCTGGGCGCCTGGGGCAGACCGGCGAGCATAGCACATTCAGCCAAGGTCAAATCCTTGACATGTTTGCCGAAATAATTTTCAGACGCCGCTTCAACACCATACGCACCATGTCCCAGGTAAATCTGGTTCAAATAGAGGAAAAGAATCTCATCTTTGGAGAGCCTTTTTTCAATTTTATAGGCAAGAATCGCCTCCTTGAGTTTGCGCTCATAGGTTCTTTCCGGGGTAAGCAGAAACGATTTGGTCACCTGCTGGGTAATGGTGGACCCCCCCTGGACAATGGTGCCCGCCTTAAAATTTTTAATAAACGCCCTGACAATGGATTTTATATCAATACCCGGATGTTCCCTGAAGCGGGAATCTTCTGCCGCCACAAACGCATTGAGCAGATTGGCAGGCATGTCCGACAACGGAATAACGATTCTGCGCTCTTTGTAAAACTCGCCGATCTTCCTGCCGTCATCGGAGAATACATTGGTCACTATGGCCGGGCGGTAATCATTGAGCGTGTTTATCTGGGGAAGATCCTGGCTCAGATAAAAAAATCCGGCAGTAACTGCAGCACATCCGGCAATCACTGCAAGACAAAGCAGGATGAACAGCCACATGAAAAGGGAAAACCATATACTTTTTTCTTTTTTCTTGCTTCGCTTCTTCAGAATCTGGGTCCGAGTTTGTTGTTTTGTCATAAGGTTTCGAAATAGTGTTATATTTTGATAAAATATTTGCTTTTATCAAATTAGAATTAAGATAGCAATAGAAAGGCGTAGCAGTAGCCTCTCTTTCACCCTTTGCCGGGCAAGGCATTTGGGTGTCATAAAAAAGCCTGGCACCCCACACGGATCTCAGCAGGAAACCCACAGAACAACAAATTTGTATTTATTTTTCAAACCACAGCCATCGCACCATACCATAAAACAATTTTGTAACTCCAAACTTTCCACTTTATTATAAAAAGGAACATTTTTCATAACAGCCACGGGCGCGCCTGCACATCCCTTTATCCCAAGACTTGAAAAAGCGATTAATTCAATTAACTTACCACGACACCATCGTTTAATCGTACGCGCTATCATCATATTGGGTGTTTGCAAACTATTCTTACACCATCTGGCACTAGAATTGCTGTTATGGTGTATGGGAAGTATTTCCA
>JAKSBO010000061.1 GCA_022361095.1 Desulfobacterales bacterium
GGGAATTCCCTGTAGATAAACAGAAAGAATTTTGTCTAGAACTTTTAAAGGATATAGGATTTGATTTTGAAGCAGGTGAAGTTAAGGAGAGCGCTCATCCTTTCAGCCTATCCCTTAATACGAATGATGTAAGATTAGCTACTATGTATATAGAGAACTTAATAGTAATATCTATATTTAGCACTGCACATGAAGGTGGTCATGCTATATATGAGCAGAATATTGACCCTAAGTTAAATCTTACTGGTTTAGATGCTGGAGTATCCTCTGGTATACATGAATCACAATCAAGACTGTATGAAAACATTCTTTGTAAGTCAAAGGCCTTTTGGAAAAAGTATTATCCAAAGCTTCAATCCCATTTCCCAGAACAACTAAAGGATACAACTTTAGATGATTTCTATGCTGGTATCAATAAGGTAGAAAACTCATTAATCCGTACTGCTGCCGACGAACTTACGTATTCTTTACACATTATTATTAGATATGAAATTGAGAAAGCTATTATAAATAATGAAGTTACTATTGATGAATTGCCTGAACTGTGGAATAGGAAGGTAAAGGAATATCTAGGACTTGATGTACCAAATGATGCACTAGGAATACTCCAAGATATTCACTGGTCATGTGGTGCGTTTGGCTATTTCCCTACATATTCTATAGGTAGTGCTTATGCATCACAATTTGCACACTATCTAAATGAGGCTGTAGATGTGGATGGTGATCTTGAAAAAGGTGACTACAAACATGTCAATGAATGGTTACATAAACATATTCATATATATGGTTCACTGAATACACCAGAGCAAATTATTAAGAACGCAACAGGAAAACGTTTCGATAGTAAATATTACGTAGATTATTTGACAAACAAGTACAAATCTTTATATAATCTATAGTGGGTACAGAAAACGCTATAGGGACGTAATGCGTCCCTCTAATGTTGTTCGAAATATATTATATACATTGGAGGATTCTTATGGAACTAAGAGGAAAAGTATTGGTTGCTCAAGGTGGTGGACCAACTGCTGTTATTAACCAATCCATGGTTGGTGCAGTATTAGAAGCTAGAAAATTCCCACAAGTTACTGCTGTTTATGGTGCTGTAAATGGTGTGGAAGGTATTATGAATGAAGAATTTGTTGATTTAACAAGAGAAACAACTCATAATTTAGAGTTGGTTGCTATGACGCCATCTTCAGGCTTGTTATCAACGAGAATTAAGCCAGATGAAGCTTATTGTAGAAAATTGTTTGATGTAATGAAAGCTCATGATATCAGATACTTCTTCTATATTGGTGGTAACGATTCAAGTGATACTGTTAGAATAGTCAATGAAGAAGCTAAAAAAGCTGA
>JAKSBO010000172.1 GCA_022361095.1 Desulfobacterales bacterium
AGAAAGGGGGGAGGACTGGATAGGATTAATCGGCGAGCCTGGAACACGTTCTTTCTATGAACATCTGGGATTCCGGCAGATGAAGGATTACATCCCCTTTAAGCTTGAATAACAGCAATGCGCTGACTTGGTCTGACGATACCGAGGTAAGCCCGCAAAAAAAATCATGAGAGTCACCTGTCAACGTATCGGCACTTTCATGGAAAAGGAAAAACAATGATATGTCATAGCCAACAACCGGCTACCTATGATGCGACCCCAATGGTCGGCAACAGTACGGATGATCTGCAGACCGAACCGAATATACTTAAGCCCGGGAAATTTGATCTGGAAACCCGCTCCCTGATTCTTGATTTCCTGGGCCATTACCCACCCTGCTCGTGTGAGTATAGTTTTGTTAATCTTTTTTCCTGGCAGAACCTGTACCGCTATTCATGGTTTTTTTATAAAAACACCCTGGTGATACATGACGATCGCAGCCAGTCCCTGTTTATGCCCATAGGCGAGGACCTGGAACCCAACGAATTATTTGCTTTGTCCCAAAAGTCCGTCTCCTCAGGGTTATCCGGAAATATAGGGCTTGTACCCGAATCTTATGTGGAGATCTGGCAGGATCTGGATCATTATTTTACCGTTACCTCTGACCGGGATGCGGCGGAATATGTTTACAAGACAGAGGATTTAATCGCGTTAAAAGGGAATAAGCTGCACAAGAAAAAAAATCTAATTTCCCAGTTCAAGCGCAGATTCCCGGACTTTACCGTAGTTCCCATGAGTGCCGAGGATTGCAGAAATGTAATGCAATTTGAACGGCGCCTGCTTGCCAAGATGCCCTCTGTACCCCGTTCCCTTGTCGAAGAATCCGATGCGATTGAGATGGCCTTTTCCCATTGGGATGACTTAGGTCTAAACGGATTAATGCTCCTGGTTCAGGATAAAATAGCCGCTTTTGCTGTTTTCAGTCCCCTGTCCACGGATACCTGGGATATCCATTTTGAAAAAGCTGATGTCGTTTTTAAAGGCGCTGCCCAGATGATAAACCATGAAACGGCCAAATTTTTAAACGGAACGGCACAATATATCAACCGGGAGCAGGATCTTGGCATACCGGGATTGCGCCAGGCAAAATTATCATATGCACCCCATGCATTGATTGAACCGTATTTTCTATTGCCTAAGCTGGATTTAAGATCCCATTAACGGCCATGCGCTAAGGCCTGGTCAATCATACCCAGGCTCGCCCAGGAACAAAACATAATAGGAACCTGGCAACTTATTGTTGCTTTCATGTAAAGTGTATTTACAAGCCATCTTAAAACGGATGTTTTAAGATGGCTTGTAAGTCGAGAAGCGTTTACCCGCCTTTTTGTAAAAAAAATTTCCGGCCTTGATAAAATGCTGCTTGAAATAAATATTGTTCAATGAGGCCCGCTTTACCTTTCGTCCCCTGCCCGGGGCATGGACAAATTGTCCATTGCCGATGTAAATCCCTACGTGAACGATCCCTCTTCTTCTGGGTACCGAAAAAAAAACCAGGTCCGCAGGTTTGATGTTTTGACGGGTGACTGAGGTGCAGCTTTTAAACTGGGCTTTGGCTGTCCTTGGTACATGGATGCCGAGTTTTTTATAGGCGTATACCACTAGCCCTGAGCAGTCAAACCCTTTGGGTGAAAGGCCGCCCCAACGATAGGGCGCACCTAGGGCGGTTATAGCCGTCCGGATAATGGTCTGACGCTTTTTGTCGACAGGGTGAGGCCTGACCGTTTCAGGCGAAAGCCCAGGTTGTGGTTCAGGCCGGGGACAGGGTGCCTTGTTAATGGGCCCGGCAGATTTCCCGGAAAGGGCAGGCTGGTCTGCCGGGGCCTCGGGTGGCGTGACTTGGGAGGTACTGCAGCCCAAGCATATCACCACAGCTAAAAAAAAGGGTACAAGGGTTCGGGTTGGAAAAGTAAGCTTTAGCACAATGGAGAAAGATCAATAGGTCGTCGTGGTAAGATTATCAGCACGGTCCGTTACATGAGGTTGTTTTATGCCGAGCCTGCCGGCTTATCCAATGGTATCCAACAGGGTTCCGGTTGTTTCATCATAGGCCTGGATCATTTTGGCATTTGCGTCAAAACCGTTTTGGGCTTGGATCTGTACAATCATTTCCTCGGCAATATCCGTATTGGATAACGCCTTTAATGATCCGTCGGTTTTGAGGGGATCGTCAACCATGGGCGCACTTGCCTGGGTTTCGGAGATAGAGGTTTGAACCTGTCCGTTCTCACCCTCGACATTATATGCTCTGTCCGCTTTAAATTCGTCGGACAAGGCGTTTGCAACATTATTTGCAGAAACCTGCATCTGGTTTGAAAACGCTCTTAAAGCTGAAGCGTTGTTTTGGATGGTCATATCCATGATCGTTACCTCCGGTTTTAGCAATTGATATTCAATGATATCAAAAATTTATCTTAATAACAACAGGGTTTTCCCTTAAACGGCAATATGGAATGAATTCCGGGTCTCCCCACCGGGCATGCTGCCGGTCTTGGCATACGCTTGGGAAACCTGTTGCCGGGTATAGTCGGAAACTGCCGTCTCTTGCTGGTTGGCCTGATCTTCCGCCACAAGCTGTGTTATTTCCGCCATGGCTTTTGCCGCCTGGGATGCTGCGTTGGATGCGACTTTTAAATCCTGGGAGGATGGCTGTGCAGGGGCCAGTGCTGCTGCACGTACCTGCCGCATTTTCTGCAATGTTGCTCTGGGATCCCCGGGTTCCGGGGATGTGTCGATGCTGACTTCTCCGCCCACTGCATAGTTTTGCCCGTCAGGGCCCTTCCGGTAGGAGAAGGTCGCACCAGAGGTGATGTATTGGCTGCCTGCGGCAATGTGGGCCATTTCATGAGCCCGAACTTCAGCGTCTACTTTTTTAAGTTTTTCGACGAGCAGCTTTTCGTCCCGGGTAAGTGTTGATTGTGCGTCGGACTGTGATGTCTGGCCTTTTTTACGGCCAACTTCATCCGCTTGGGGCTGGGAGGCCGGAGCAATTGGTTTCTCGCCTTTGAACCGGGTTTGGGTTGGGTTGGCCTGGGTATCCTGCGCCCGGGATTCGGCCCCGGGGAATGAAGATATCAGACCCGATCCCTGTTCAAGGGCGGATTGATATGTCTGGTAGCTGTTTGTTCCTGCAGCCTGGATATCCATAGCACTTCCCTTACATCATATACACCTAATATATCAATTAATTTAAAAAATTCAATCGGTTATTTGAATATGCAATAGATGGCGGATTCGGCGTTGACAAATCCCGGAAATACGCGTATTTTAGGAGGATTCATTGTGATGTATTGCGTTACACCATGATGGGCTGAAAAGAAACGCAGCGTGCCAGTTAATACGAGAATTTTATAAAACAGATTTCTGCCGGTTTCAAGGAAATTTTTTATGAGTCGACAAGCTGAGGTATCAAGGCAGACTAAGGAAACCCGGATAAATATCCGGCTGAATCTGGACGGACAGGGAAAAGCTGAGATCAACACAGGCATTCCTTTTTTTGATCACATGCTCACAGCGTTTACAGTACATGGGTTTTTTGATCTTAAAATTTCAGCCGCCGGTGATCTTGACGTAGATTTCCATCATACCGTAGAGGACACCGGCCTTGTTTTGGGGCAGGCGATCCAGCAGGCATTGTCTGAAAAAGGGGGTATTCACCGGTTTGGAGATGCCAGCGTTCCCATGGACGAATCCTTGTCCCGGGTAACCATTGATCTATCCAATCGCCCTTATCTTGTTTACAATATCCCCAATGATTTGAAATCCCCGGGCACCTTAGATGCGTATCTTGCCAGGGAGTTTTTTCAGGCAGTTTGTGTAAAAGGCGGATTTAATCTGCATATCAATACCTTGTACGGCGAGAATGAACACCATGTCCTTGAGTCTATATTCAAGGCGTTTGGCCGGTCTTTGCATGCTGCGACCCGGCCGATTTCCAATATATCAGGCGCATTGTCCACCAAAGGGTGTTTATAAGCAATTGCCCGCTTGATTGTTGACAGACCATATTCACTGCTTATCCTATTTAATTTAAATGACATAAAGATTTGAGATTTTGGAGCCTTCACCACCCAAAATGATGATCCCTGAAGAAAAAATTGCAGAGATTTTAACTGCTTCGGATATATTTGACATTGTATCAGAAGCTGTTATACTCAAAAAATCAGGCAGAAATTTCTTTGGGCTGTGTCCCTTTCATTCGGAAAAAACACCTTCTTTTTCAGTTAATCCAGATAAACAGATTTTTCATTGTTTTGGGTGCGGCGTCGGTGGCAATGTATTGTCATTTGTCATGAAATATCATGGGATTTCCTTTCCCGAAGCGGTAAAGATGCTGGCCAGAAAATATAATATTGTTATTGAGACCCGAAAGATGAGCCCGGAGCAACGTAAAGCGGTTCATACCCGGGAATCTCTTTTCCGTTTAAATAAAAAGGTGATGCAGACATACACAAAGGTTCTAAATGACCCTGTAAAAGGCCGGTCTGCCAGGCAATATCTTGAGCGGCGGGGAACCGGCAAACAGATTATTGAACAGTTTCAACTTGGATACGCCCCTGATGCCTGGGATGCCATCGTCAATGTGTTAAGAAACGAGAAAGTTGCCAAAGGGGTTGCCGTGGGTTCCGGCCTGGTGCTGGAGAAAAAACAGAGAAACGGGTTTTACGACAGATTTAGAAACCGGCTGATGTTTCCGATTTTTGATATCAACATGCAGGTGGCCGGATTCGGCGGCCGGGTCATGGATGACAGCATGCCCAAATACATGAACTCTCCTGAAAGTCCGGTTTACAGTAAAAGCCGGATTCTTTACGGATTGCACGCGGCAAAGCAGGCATGCCGCAGACAGGGTAAGGTGTTTATTGTGGAAGGGTATTTTGATTTCCTTTCCTTGTATCAGCATGGGATTGAAAATAGTGTGGCAAGCCTTGGAACGGCCTTGACCCGGGAGCATGTCAGGGTGCTCAGAGGCTATGCAACGACCATGGTCCTGGTGTTTGACTCTGATGAAGCAGGTATAAAGGCCGCTAAAAGAAGTATTGATATTTTTGTTCAAGAGGGGATTGATACCCGGATTCTGGTGCTTCCGGGAAACAATGATCCTGATTCTTATGTCATGGCCCATGGCCGGGATGCTTTTCTTGAGCTGGCAGGTAATGCGAAAACCGTGATGCAGTTTTTGCTCCAGTTGGCCTTGGATACCCACGGCACCTCCGTTGAAGGGCGTATAAAAATTTTGGATGAGATGAAGCAATATCTGGCTGTGATTCAGGATTATGCGGTTCGTTCAATCTATGTTCGTGAGCTTGCTGAAACACTTAATATTGATGAAAAGGCCGTTCTTGAAAAAGTGAAGGACGCCTATGAAAGGCATGCAAACCGGCAGGCACGCGGCAGCTTGATCCCTGATGGGGTTGACGATAGCGCCAAACGTGTTCCGGAATCAGATCCAAGGGAAAAACAAATCCTTTCCATGATGCTTCAGTGGCCTGACCTGATTTCTATTGCCGTTGAAAAAAAGGTGCTCCCTTCCTTTTATTCTAAACAGCTTAAGACCCTTGGTTGTTTAATCATTGACATTGGAAAGGACAGGCAAAATATTGTGGGTGACGTCATGGCCCGGGTTGAGACTGATGAAGACCGGCAATTGATTGCGTCCATGGCTATGGAAGATTATACCGGGGTTCAGGATCCGGCGCAAACGTTTGCTGTCCTGGTTAACCGGGTCATAAAAATAAGAAATAAGACTGACAGAGCAATTGTCAGTGAATTAACAAAAGCAAAAGAGGGCTGTGGTGTTGATGTGATTGAGCTGCTCAAACGTAAACAACAGCAGATAAACCAGTTGCATAACAGTTAACTTTAAAGCCTTTGGGAGGCATATATGGCAGAAAAGACCAGCAGATCTGAGCAAAGCGTGATGATCGGCAAGGACGAAATGCGCAAGCTCATCAAGAAAGGAGAGGAGACGGGTGTCCTGTCCTTTGCCGAAATCAATGACGCCATTTCAGATGATTTGCAATCTTTTGAGCAGATAGATGACATTGTCATTCAGTTTCAGAAACTGGGTATTGAACTGGTTGATGACAAAGATGAGAATACGTCCGGCATTAAATCAGGTAAGGCCAAAAGCACTAAAAAGCCGTCCCGGTCACCAAAGACCAAAAAGGCCAAAAAATCAGGATCCCGTAAGGGTAATGATGACGAGACTCTTGAAGCCAATAAAAAAAGCAGTAAAAGCAAACTCTCTTCCGGGCGTGAACGCTCTGATATGGAATTTGGTGCGGTCACTGATCCTGTGAAAATGTATCTCAAAGAAATGGGTATGGTAACCCTGCTCAGCCGTGAAGGCGAGATTGAGATTGCCAAAAAAATTGAGGTCGGGGAGCGGGATGTGCTGCGGGCCATGCTGGATTGTCCTTTGGCGCTTAACACCATTTTTATGTACGGAAAAAAAATGGAAGAAAAGGCCATGCGGCCCAAGCATGTGCTCCGGGATGTGGATGAAGGTGACGGGGTGGTTGATGAAGTGACCAAACAGGAGAAATTCCTTGAATCCCTGGCACGGATAAGAGATCTGCATACCCAGAATCAGTCCTGCCGGGATGAGATTGAAATCACCAGGAAAGGCACAAAAAAATACAGTACGCTTGGGGAACAGATTGCCTGCAATACCGAAGAAATTTTTGAGTTGCTTAAGAGCTGGCGTTTTGAATCCAATGTCATTGATAACATTGAAAAAAGTATCAGGAACACGATAACCTGGTTTAAAACCGTGGATAATCTGCTGGCCAGATGTGCTAAAACGTTTAATGTCCAGCCCAGTACCATGATTAAGCAGACAAAAGACCCGGCCGATTTTATTGAGTGGGCCACGTCAAGAAGCGAAATTGACCCGGATCGTGCTAAAGTTCTTTTCAATGATATTATGGCGTTGTGCGATCAGGTTACAGAAAAAAAGGATTTGGTTAAAGGCAGCGTAGAAGATCTTAATGAGATTGTTCAAGGCATTGAAATCGGCCGCAAAAAAGCGGATGCGGCCAAACGTGAACTGGTTCGTGCCAATCTAAGGCTTGTGGTGAGTATTGCCAAAAAATATACCAACAGGGGGCTTCAGTTCCTTGATTTGATCCAGGAAGGCAATATCGGTTTGATGAAGGCGGTGGATAAATTTGAGTACCGTCGGGGGTACAAGTTCTCCACATATGCCACCTGGTGGATCCGCCAGGCCATTACCCGTGCCATCGCAGATCAGGCCAGAACCATCAGAATTCCGGTTCATATGATTGAAACCATTAACAAGCTGATTCGCACGTCCCGGTATCTGGTTCAGGAGATGGGCAAGGAACCCTCCCCCGAAGAAATTGCCGAAAAAATGGAAATTCCCATTGATAAGGTTCGGCGGGTACTTAAGATAGCCAAAGAGCCTATTTCCCTTGAAACCCCGATTGGTGAAGAAGAAGACAGCCATCTTGGGGATTTCATCGAGGATAAGAAATTTTCTATCCCGTCCGAGGCTGCCATTGATTTAAGTCTTGCCGAACAGACACGTAAAATACTGGCGACACTGACGCCCAGGGAGGAAAAAGTGTTAAGGATGCGTTTCGGTATTGGAGAAAAGTCCGATCATACTTTGGAAGAAGTTGGAAAGGACTTTACCGTTACAAGGGAACGTATTCGCCAGATTGAAGCCAAAGCTTTACGTAAGCTTCGTCACCCGACCAGGAGTAAAAAACTAAAGACGTTTATCGAGAACTAATATCTTGGTTGATCTCCGTGTTTGGGCGAAAAGTTACCCAGGTGCAAGGCACAAAAGAAATTTAAACCCGGAGCAACCTAATGGTTGTGAGGAGTTTAAATTTTTTTTGCAACGCCGCAGATGGGTGAGTTTTCGCCCAAACACAATTAACGCTTGACAGTAAACAGGCGTTACTATATATAAATCAAATTTGCTTGCAACACAGTACCAAAGCGGCTTTCCGGGCCTATAGCTCAGTTTGGCAGAGCCACCGGCTCATAACCGGTCGGTCCCTGGTTCGAATCCAGGTGGGCCCACCAAAGAACTCATTTATGTATGAGGTCTTAAACAGGAGGGGAAGTCAATTTGGTATGCTGAAAAGAGGGGAAGGATGACCAGGTCATATACAGATATGCCTGTAAAGCAGTACGAAAATAGATTAAATCTTAAGCGTGGAGTGTACTCCACGCTTTTTTATTTTGAGACTGAGTGAACCCATGCCTTCGGTAAAACAGGTTATTGATATTGTAGATCAAATTGCCCCTTTTGCCCTGGCTGAATCCTGGGATAATTCAGGACTCCAGGTTGGTGATCCTGACTGGCAGGTCTCCAGGATTTTAGTTGCCCTGGATGTCACGGACAGGGCACTGGCCGAAGCGGAAAAGTCAGGGTGTGACATGCTGATTACCCACCATCCCCTGATCATGTCGCCTGAAAAACAGATTGACTTTTCCAGGATGCCCGGGTCTGCCATTCTGATCAGTGCCAGATCCCGGATTGCCGTAGTGAGTGCCCATACAAATCTGGATAAAGCCCCGGACGGCCTGAACGACTATCTGGCTAAAAGGTTGGGCTTCTTTTGTACGGATGTTTTTCTTGCCGATGCAATGGCGCATGAATCTTTAAGTCAAATTCAAGGCCTTGGCCGCATCGGGCAACTTGATGAAGCCATGACCCTTGAGAAACTGGCGTGCCGGATTAAAGAAAAATTGGGGATTTCCCGGGTAAGACTTATTGGGAATCCCGGAAACATGGTATCAACGGCAGCAATATGTTCGGGTTCAGGCGGCTCTTTGACGACTCAATTTTTAGACTCTGGAACGGATGTATATATCACAGGGGATTTGAAATACCACGAGGCACGGGATATCGAGTCCCATGGCAAATCCGCAGTCGATGTCGGCCACTTTTCTTCCGAAGCCATTGCTGTTGAGCTTTTAAAAAATCGTCTCAGGCAGATGTTTGATGCTGTAAAATACGATATTATGATTGATGCATATGATCAGGAACAAGATCCATTTTTAACCATATGAGGATGTAACACCTTATGTCAAAACCAGATATTGCCACCCTTGTAAAGCTTCAGGAGGCTGAAACCCAAATAGTCCGTCTTAAGGACGTTCTGTTAGCGGTTGAAAAAAAGAAAACCAAATTGGCATCCAGGCTTAAACAATTTGCCGCAGCGCTCAAGGAAAATACCGAAGAACTTGAAATGCTGAAAAAAAATTGCCTTGACGCTGAAAATGAAATAAAAATTGTTGACGCGCGCATTATTAAAAGCAACGAGACCCTTCGCAATGTAAGCACAAATAAAGAGTATCAGGTTTTGCTCAGGGAAGTAGATGACAACAAGAAAAGAAAAGATGCCTTGGAAACAGAGCTGTTACAGCTCATGGAGGATCGGGAAAAGTCCCAGGCGATTGTGGATGAAAGTACAAAAGAATATCAGCAACTCGAAGAACAGATTAAAGCTGAACAGAACCAGATTGAAGAACAAACCACTAAAGACCGTCAGCGCCTTGATGAATATCTTGAAAGCCAGAAACAAATCGGTGCAAGCCTGGATGCTAAGCTGTTGGAACGATTCAAACGTATTTCCAAAATGAACCAGGGCTCTGCCGTTGCCGAGGCGGAGGCGCAGGTATGTTTAGGGTGCTTTATGAATATTCCGCCCCAGTTGTATATTGAAGTGCAACGCGGCAACCAGTTGATATTCTGTCCCCAGTGCAGCAGGATTCTTTATTACAGGAAAAATTGATACGTTATTTAGATTGAAGATTTTAATTTCGGTCTGACTGGAACAAACGGTCGCCGGGCGAATTGACGCCGGGAGGAAAGTCCGAACACCGCAGGGCAGGACGCTCCATAACGTGGAGTCACGGTGACGTGAAGGAAAGTGCAACAGAGAGTAGACCGCCCAGCTACTCATTGAGTCGAGCAGGTATTTTCGTTTTGTGCTTGTTCGATTGAATGAGTAGCTGGGTAAGGGTGAAACGGTGCGGTAAGAGCGCACCAGTTTCCCGGGTGACCGGGAAAGCTTGGTAAACCCCGTCCGGTGCAAGACCAAATAGAGAAACGCTTGAGGGCTGTTCGTCCGAGTTTCCGGGTAGGTTGCTTGAGGTACACGGCAACGTGTATCCTAGATGAATGATCGTTGGCCTGTAAGGGGTAACCCGATCAGGCAACAAGATTCGGCTTATTGGCCGGTCAGACCGAATTTTTTTAATCAGTTGGGAATGAAAGAAGTATGGACCACAGTTGTGATATTTCCTTTCAGGAAAAAGCGAATATTTTTTCCTTTGAATATTTAAAATGTCTTTTATTTATTCATCGTCTGGAGGACAGCGAATACATCTTTACCAAAAAGCTGTACTCCAAACTCATTGTAAATTCACATATTCTTGAAGATTTTCTGGATTTTCACGGGGCAAAGAAAAATTCCGAATGGGTTTTCTACCGGGAGCTTTGCGCCACCATTCGCCACCTTTCCCTGGCCTGCTATTCCCAACGCCATATTTTAAACCGATTTAAATTTTATAATTTCGAGCAGGAGAGCCACGACGAGTTTCGCCAGGAAGCCCAGGATACCCTGAGAACCATTCAGGATTCCATTAAACTGGCGGCTCCGGTGATCCTCAAAGAAGCCAAGCGGCTTGGCATTGTTATTCCCTCCTCGGGCTACAACCTCAGTTACTTCCCCGGGATTTCTTCTTCCCAGCAGTTGGACCACAACATTGATGATTCCAATCCCGGACAACAACAGCGCAAAAACCTGACCCGCATTTCCAGTGAGTTCCTGGAAGTGGTCAAGGATTTTGAACAATTTTCATTCTACGAGCGCTACGATTTAAAACGAATCCATGAAATCGTACCCGAGAAAATCAATGAGGTGATCATTCGACGGTACGAAATGCAGGTTCACAATATCCAATCTTCGTTTGACTCCTATGTTGTGAACATTGAGTCCGCCGAGGAAAATCATATCCTTGAGCAGCTCCGCAGTCATTTTTCCATTGTTTTTCATATCCTCCAAGTCATGGGGCGGTTGCTTCATTTCTACGAACGTCACCTTTATGATGTGGGGTTTAAGTCGGAGTACAAGCGGGTGAGCGAAAGCCTGGCCGCAATCATCGACCGAGATGTCCTCATGGATCGGGCCGTGAACTTTTGTCTTTTTTATGCCTGGAAATTCCTTTCTTCGGGGAAAGAGGTGGCATCCAAGGTTTTGAATCAGAACATGGAAACCTCCTCCATTGAAGTCCCCATTCCTAAGGATCGGGGATTCCACAGCCGGCCCAGTCTTCTGGTGGCAAAAATTGTCCAGCATTACGGCGGTGAAGTCCAACTGAAGGTGGGGGAGGACAGTTTTGACGCCTCCTCGGTGCTGGATATCCAATGGGCCGGGGGGAAAATCAGTAAGGAAGAATACGAAGCCGTCATCTTTAAAGGGAATTCCAGGGCACTCCAGGATATTTTGATACTGGCCGGGGTCAACTATGGCGAGGACGTCATGGGCAAGGGGATTCCCCTGCCGAAAGAGCTGTCCTACCTGAGTTGATATGGCGTCCATGGGCTACACAGCTGTCATTGTCGGTGGTGGAAAGGGCGTGCGTATGCAGTCCTCCACCCGGAAGCAATACATAGAACTGAATGGTATCCCGGTTTTAGCCCGGACCCTTGCCGCCTTTGATCGTCACCCCGCCGTCTCCCACATGGTATTGGTGGTGCCGGAAAATGATTTGGAATTTTGCCGTGGGGA
>JAKSBO010000374.1 GCA_022361095.1 Desulfobacterales bacterium
ATAAAAAAGAACAAACAAAAGACTGACGGCATGGTGGCCGCTTCCCCGGGTGCAGATGAGAAAACCGGGAACCATGGTAATAAAAATTGCGTACCCGGCCCCGTAGAGCAGGATACAGGCAAACACAGCAAAGGTGCCGGGACGGCGGACCAAAAAGAGCAGGCTTGGGCCGGTTCCCTGCCTGCGGGGCTGAACAGGCGTTGCGGCCGAAGCCTTGGGCGCTTTCACAAACAGGGCGGTTATGAGTCCTGCCAGAACCCCGGTGACGGTGAACACCATAAAAACCTGGTTGCCCCGGATTATGTCCTGGGTCCAGATGCCGGCAAAACTGCCTGCGGTCAGGCCGCAGTGGACAGCAGCATTATAAATGCCCATGACCCGGCCCTTGTGCCGGGGATGCTGCAGGGCCAAAATGGCCGGCCCCATGGCCCATACCGGCACCTCACCCAGACCCTGGAGCATCCGGCCCAGAAGGATGAGCGCTTCATTGCCGGAAAAATAGTAAAACAAGCCGGATGCGGCACAGGTCAGGTAACCTGTGACCAGAAAAGGTTTAACCCCGAACTTGTCCGACAGCCGGCCCGCGGGAATCTGAATGAGAATAAAGGTCAATGCAAATGCCGATGCCAGGTATCCGACATGGGAAGCGTCCTTGGACAGGTGAATCATTTTCTGGGGCAGAATTGCCATTATCATACCTATGCCGAACATGAGCAGAAAGGCAGACAGATACAACGCGACGTTATAACGTCTCATAAGAATATCTCCTTTGAACAACCACCACGGACTGGCCGGGCCTGTCAAAATTCAGGCTTGGGCCCGTGGCTAAACAAGAAAGCAACTCAACCGCTGGTTGAAACTTTCCTATGAATTTTTAAAATGAATGGGGTGGTGCAAAAGGACATCAAAGCGTTCTAGGCCGGGGATTTACCTGTGCCTGAACGTACCTGTCCGGATTCGATCAAGAAAAAGATCTTGTCCGAATGTCTCTTGCACACCTTAAGAAAAGGTTACAGGGTAAGGGGCGGAGGAAGAATGGAACCTGTATAACTGCGGTAATTCATTTTTTATCCTTGTTGTTTCGTTTCCGGGGATTTCTACCCCCAAGGCATTACGCAATATGCATAATTTATTTTTTAAATAATGCCTAAGTGGATTCGACCATGGCATATAAATAATTTTCGGTCAAGCAGAAAAGAGCTGGTATCTAGTGTCTGAACCAAAATCCGGAGATTTTGCCGCCCATAAAATTCCTGCCGAAATGATGGGGCTCCCGGCCAGGATAAAATAGATTGGCATTCATTTAAAATTTTCATATTCTCACCAAGGCTTGGCGTTGGACTGTATTTAAAAAAGGAATTTTACATGCCCCCCAAAAAGGACCCGGTACAGGACCGTATCAAAGCGTTCAATTCAACATGTGAACACAGTGATCCTGAAACCGTTAAACAGCTTGTAAAACAGTTGCTCGGCGACCGGCACTGCCTGCCTGTTGCCCGCGCGGCAGAGGTCAGTTCCCGGCGTTGTTTTTATGATATGGAAGATGATCTCTTAAAAGCATACCGGCGGTTTCTTAAAAATCCGGTTAAAAATGATCCCAACTGTATTGCAAAGGGAGCCATTGCACGGGCATTGGTGGACCTGGACTGCAAGGATTACACGTTTTTCATTGCAGGGCTTCACTACCGGCAACATGAACCGGTATGGGGAACAACGGTTGATACCGCTGTCGAGGTGCGTGTCAGTTGCGCCATGGGGTTGGCCCAGACCTCATATCCCCGGACTTTGATCGAACTTGTGGCAACCCTTCACGACCCTGAACCACCGGTCCGGATCGGAGCCGCCCGGGCAATTATCTGCACCCAGCCCCTGGCTGCCGAAGCTGTGCTGCGGGCCAAGGCCCTTGCAAAAGATTCTGAAATTGATGTTACGGCCCAGGTTCTGACGGCCCTGCTTCATGTTGCCCCGGACGACTCCCGGGATTTTGTATCCGGTTATCTTGAAAACCAAACCGATCCGGAACTGATCGAAGCCATCTCCTTCTCTTTGGGGGAATCCAGGCTTGATGCAGCTTTGGATGTGCTTAAATCATGCTGGGACAATCAGCCGTTGAAACGAAAACAGGAACACGCTTTTCTTAAGGGCGCTGTTTTCCATCGCAGTGAGCACGCATTTTCATGGCTGCTTGATGTGGTTGCTGACGAAGACAGGATAAGTGCAATGTTCATCATTGAGGCGCTTGCCATATACCGGACAAATGAAAGACTTAAGACCAGGATGAAAAAAGTTGTGTCCCAAAGGGCTGATGACAAATTGTCCGATCTTTTTCAGCGTGTATGGAATAAGAATTGAGGTCAGAGTAAAATGATAGGGACGTCATTTTACTCTGACCCGGCCTTTGCAGAGTTCTTGCCCAAAGCCATCCGCTCCATGGGTTCTCTTGTGGTCGTTATTTGAACTGTTCTGCGATCAGTTCCGCAGTATGCCTCACTTTGATGTCAGCACCATCCTGATCCAATCCCCCCCTGATCTGCATAACACATCCGGGGCAGTCCATGGCCACCACGTCGGCACCGGTCTCTTTTATGTTGGCAAGCTTTCGGGCAAGAATCGAGCCGGAAATTTTGGGCAGTTTCAGGGCGTAGGACCCGCCCATGCCGCAGCAGGTGTCGCACTCGAACATCTCTGCCATTTCAAAGCCGCTTTGGGTCAGCAGGTCACGTGGCGGCTGATCCGCTTTCAGAGTGCGTTTGAGGTGGCAGGAATCATGATAGGTGATTTTGCCCAGGTGCTGTCCCTGTTTTAAGGTCAGGCGGCCTTCGTCAACCAGCTTTTTCATCAGGGTTGAAAAATCAATGACTTTGCCTGCGAGTTTTTTTGCTTTAGCTACGTTGCCGTGTTTGCCGATGGATTCAAAAGTTTCAATAAATTCCCGGTCCAGGGCCACCGTGCAGGTCGGGCATGCGGATATCACATATGCTGCATCGCTGTGCTCAAGAAGCGCCTCAATATTATCTTCGGCATTTGTGGCGGCAACGTCGTACGCCCCGCTGTAACGGGCTGGTGCGCCGCAGCAGGTCTGCTTTTCAGGAAAAAGCACTTCAATGCCGGCCTTATTTAAAATCTTGACCACGGCTCGGCCCATTTCAGGATAAGCAAAATCAATGAGGCATCCGGCGTAAAAGACGACTTTTTCCCGGCATTCGGGTTGTTTGATGGTTTTGAAAACATCGCGAAACGGTTTGGCTGCAATGGCGGGCAGGCTGCGGTCAGCGGTGAGGTCGGAGAGAAAAAGAGGAAGGTGGCGGATAAATTTCCCTTTGGCAAAGGGCTTGCCGGCCAGTGACGCCGAGCGCAGCATGCTGTGAAACAGGCGGCGGTTGTTGACCACCTTGTAAATGGATTTTGCCACCAAGGGGATGCCCTGTTTTTCGACCAGCCGCCTGCGAATCTCCATAATCAATGCGGGGATGTCGATCTTGCCCGGACAGACATCCTTGCACGCTCCGCACTGGATACACAGTCCCTGGATATCTTCGGCGCTTTGGAGTTGATCGTACCAGGCAGTCAGGATGGTTCCGATACCGCCTGTGTAAACCTTGCCGAACACATGGCCGCCCACAAGACGGAAAATCGGGCAGACGTTCAGGCAGGAGGCGCAGCGGATACACTGCATGGCCTGCTTGAATTTGGGATCGGCAGCCATCTCGGACCGGCGGTTATCCATCAGCACAATATGAAGGTCTTTCATGGAACCGTCTTCATTGGGTGTTTGGCCGGTGATCATGGTCACATAGCTGGTGAGCTGCTGTGCGGTGGCGCTGCGGGGCAGGGCGCCCAGAATCGGGACTATGTCGGTAAATTTTTCCACTATTTTTTCAACACCGACCACGGCGACATGGATTCTGGGCAGTGAGGTGACCAGCCGGGCATTGCCCTCGTTGGTGACGATGGTAATCGTACCGGTTTCGGCCACAGCCATGTTGGCGCCGGAGATGCCCATGTCGGCCTTGAGGAATTTGGTGCGCAGCTCGTCTCTGGCCACGGCCACCAAACGGGGAATGTCCGTGGATAGGCGCTCATCAACTTCCTTGCTGAAGATATCCGCCACCTCTTCGCGGGTCAGGTGGATGGCCGGCATGACCATGTGCG
>JAKSBO010001042.1 GCA_022361095.1 Desulfobacterales bacterium
ATCCGAATACATCATGATCAACCGGCGGTAGGCATCATAAACAAACCATTCGTTTTTGGTCTTTTTAATCAATCCCGGAATTGTGGCCGAACACAGGCCGACATTGAGTATGGTCTCCATCATTCCGGGCATTGAGCTTCTGGCTCCGGACCGGCAAGATACCAGCAATGGATTTTCCGGATCACCAAAAATCATACCTGTATGGGATTCAATATTGGCCATGGCTTTGAGAATGTCGCCTTCAAGGGTATCGGGAAAGCGTCCGTTCAAATCAAAATAATGATTGCAGCATTCCGTTGATATGGTAAACCCGGGCGGAACAGGCAGTTTCAACTTTGCCATTTCTGCAAGATTGGCGCCCTTGCCGCCTAAAAGGTTTTTCTGACTTGCATCCCCATCGGTTTTATCAGGGCCGAACTCATAGATGTATTTGGTCATTTTAAATCACCGCTTGTATTGTTTCAGTCTTAGTTGTTTAAAGGTACTTAGCTTAAAGACAAATTGATGTTAGCGTGTTCAAGCCGTGGAACAGCCGGTATTCGATTTTTTCATAAAACCTGCCAAATGTTAACGTTTACTATCAAAACCTTGGAAAAATCAAGTCAAATAAAATCTTATGTTTATAAATCACAGTTTCAGTGATAATATTTTCCATTTTTTAAATGGCGTGCATTGGCACAGTATCACCGCTTGACAGGTGCAGACAGGAGGAATAAATGCTGAATATAGAATCCATAACCAAAGGATTCGCAGACCAGGTGCTGCTTGACAATACCGGCATGCAGATCAATTCCGGTGAACGGGTGGGCCTGGTGGGAAGAAACGGGCATGGAAAAACCACGCTTTTAAATATCATCGCAGGTCTGGATCACTCCGATGAAGGGCGCGTGATTATACCCAGCGGATATCGGATCGGAGTGCTCTCCCAGCACATAAAATTCAGCAGATCCACTGTGCTTGAAGAGGCTATGCTCGGCCTGCCGGCGCATGAACATGACCATTTCTGGCAGGCTGAAAAAATTTTGTCGGGCCTTGGGTTTTCAGAGCAGGATATGCAAAAGGA
>JAKSBO010000493.1 GCA_022361095.1 Desulfobacterales bacterium
GACCTTGCGCGTGATCTTTTCGGTCCGTGGTATCAATGCACTGGCACGGTTTTTTTTGATGCAGGATATCAGCGTGTCATCTTTGTCGTCTTTGGCTATTACCACATTGTAACGTGCTTTTAATAGTTCGACCCCTTCGGGGATGATTGTCGGCTTGATCAGCACAATCGTTTTTTTCATTACAGGTTCCTTACGCTTATCTGGTAAAACACTACACTCTTTTAAAAATACAACAGTTCTTAGCTTGAAAACGATCAAGCTGAAAACACAACAGTTCAATCATAATTAATTCATTCTTGCTTTTAATCCGCAGGCAGGGTTAATCTCCGGTAAAATTAAAGAAGGAATTGGTCATATCCTCACTGCGGTCAAGATGATCATGTTATCCCGTTAAATAAATAGGGATAAAAGAAAATCCGAAGTCCCAGGTTAACTGATTGAGTATAGAGGTAAAAATGATAGAAATAAAACCCGTCTCAAAAATTTATTTTTCAGGTGTCAATGATTAACCATTTTTTAACGCTGTTGCATAAACCTGCAACAAACCAGGTGTTTAATCCATGGGTTGAGGTCGATAAAGAAAATGATATGGATAAAACCGCTCCCGAAAAAAGATTGTTGAACCTGAAATGGTATATGGAGGAACGCCTTGGGGCTGAATACCTGCTTCTTGCAGAGGCTTTGGGGTATCAAGGCGGGCATTTTACCGGTATTCCCATGACCTCCGAACGGATTATTCTTGGGCATAAGACGGACCAGGGAATCTATCCTGATCATGTATGCCGGTCTCCCCTGTACAGAACGAGCAACACGAAAAAACATAGGGATGGTTTCAACGAACCCACCGCAACAATTGTCTGGGGAAAGTTGATTCATGAAGGATTGGACACAAGGAATTTTGTTTTATGGAATGCCTTTCCCTGGCATCCCTTCAAAAAATCAAAAGGGTTGTTGTCCAACAGGACACCGACCAACGCAGAGATG
The DNA here is from genome assembly GCA_022361095.1 of Desulfobacterales bacterium. Taxonomy (GTDB): domain Bacteria; phylum Desulfobacterota; class Desulfobacteria; order Desulfobacterales; family Desulfobacteraceae; genus Desulfobacter. The sequence continues at coordinate 985 of JAKSBO010000493.1, forward strand.
ATGGAAGGGGCAAAGGTTCTGGAAGCACTTTTACAGGCCTTTGATTTTAAGAAAATTATAGCCCTCGGCAATAAGGCCGACGGGTCACTTCGGGCCATGGGCATCAAAACGGAAAAAGTCAGGCATCCTGCCATGGGCGGAGCAGAACGTTTTCGGGAGCAGTTTTTAAAAATAGTCAAAGGTTCTATGCCATAAGCACTTTTTTTGTCATCTTCTTCTTGTCTCCATTGATCAATAAGAGAAAAGGCTTATTTTGATTCAAGGAAATAATCCCAATAACGGCCATGGCCGACCTGGTTTTTCACTGAGGTTGGGCCACAACAAATCATGAAAGAAACTAAGCGGTTATCTCAGTTATTTCATATAAACCATCCAACCGAAACGGAGGCTTGCCATGCCTATTTTTGAATATACGTGTAAGCAATGCGGCAAAGAATTTGAGCGAGTTGTTTTTTCAGGTGAAGAGAAGGGGATCACCTGCCCGGAATGCAAGAGCAGGGATGTTAAGAAAAATATGAGTGCATCCACTTTTATGGGGGCAAGTATAGGCACCTGTGCAACCTCTTTTCCCAATGGCCCGTCATGAGCGCAGTAAACGAATCTTCAGGTTGAAGATTAAGAAGGGCAGGCACGCTTGCCGTTAAACAACAGATCGTGAGTCTTTTGCGTTTTCCTGCCGGGTTTTTATTGCCGATATTAAAGCCCGGGTCCCGGGGCCAGGAGTCCCGGTGCTGATGACATGCTCATCCACCTGGATTACGGGCACGATACCTTTATTGGTTCCGGTGATGAACACTTCAGAAGCAGACAACAGTGTGTCCAGGGAAATGTCCTGTTCGGATACCGGAAACAGCTTTTTTCCAAGTTCCAGAACGGTTTTCCGGGTGATGCCGTTGAGCACTCCTTGGTGCGGGGTGACCAGGGAGCCGTCAATAAAGGCAAACAGATTGCTGGTGGTGCCTTCAAGAACCATGTTGTCCAGGGTCATATACAAGGCTTCCACAGCGCCTTGGGCCTTTGCTTTTTTTAAGGCCAGAACGGCAGGGATGTAATTGGTGGCCTTGGCATCGGGCAGCACACGTTGTTCAAAAAAGGTGATCACCTTGATGCCTTTTGTATACCAATGTTCAGGCAGGGCAGGGATATCTGTTGCCAGGACAATCAGTCGGGGGGTATCCGCCGGACTGAAAAAATCGGGGCTGGATCCGCCCGTTATTAAAATGCGGATATTGGCCTCATCCATATGGCCGTTTTTTTCAAGTACTTTAAAGACAATCCGGGCAATCTCTTCTTTGGTCCATGCCGGGGGAAGGCCGATTTTTGCGGCCGATGACAAAAGCCGGCCGATATGGTCATCAAGGCAGTAAGGGTGCCCTCCGATTGTTCTGATAATGTCGCAAACTGCATAGCCCCTGAGTACGGCCAGATCATCCACAGGGATAACCGCTTTGTTCCAGGGCACAAATTTTCCATCCACATAAACTGTTTTCAATGTAAATGTCCTTTGTAAAAATTGAAAAACAGAGCCAGGTATAGTAAGAAACTCTACACAATATATGCACGCACCCGGCATGTTTCAATTACAAAACAAGAATAGCGCTGCAAAGAAACCCTTTGCCGGTATGGTCAATACGGGGTGCATGCGCACAATATTATCCGGATGCAACCTGTCAGGTGTGGGCTTTAGGTTTCAATATATATTAAACAATTGGGCTTCAAGGAGAAACCATGGGATTCATTGAAGGCATTCAATACAATATCAGGGGCTTTGCCCTGGCGTTAAGAACACGATCTCTTTTAGTGCTTGGACTGATAAGGTTTGTTGTGGTTTTGCTGTTGACCCTTGTTCTGTCCGGCATGGTGCTTTACTGGCACAATGAGATTTTTTCCATGATATGGCAGATGCCCGAGTCCCGATGGCTGATCTGGTTATGGCACATTGTCTCCTGGATTCTGACAATCATGTTGATGGCGTTTTCCATGTTAGCCTCTTATCTGATTTCCCAGATTTTTTTCTGTGTTTTCATCATGGATTATATGTCCAGGATCACGGAGCGCATGGTGCTCGGGCACGAAGCACCGAGCCCCCATACATCCATATTCGGGGTGTTTTTCTATCTGATTCGCCAGGAAATCCCCAGAGCTGTAATCCCCATTTTAATATCGGTCACTTTGATGGTTATAGGGCTGTTTACACCTGTCAGCCTTGTTATCATAGCCCTTTCATCTGTAGTGGCCGGTGTATTCCTGGCCTGGGACAATACCGACCTTGTACCTGCAAGGCGCATGTTGCCGTTTAGAGCGCGGTTAAAATTTTTAAAAGACAATTTATTTTTCCACGTCGGATTTAGCCTCTTGTTCCTTGTGCCGTGGCTCAACATCCTTTTTCTTTCGTTTGCCCCGGTGGGTGCTACCTTATATTACATAGACAAAGAAAAACAATGACATGGTGATGGATGTAACCTGTAAAGAAACAGACCGGCAAACACTGGAAAAAAATGCCCCGAAAGTTCAATCGATCATAGAGCCGGTTATTTTGTGTAAAAACTGCAATGCCGTTGTGACAAAGCCTGAATTTGCCGTCCGCACCGGACAGGGCTTTTCCCAGGCCTTTGCCAATCCGGCCGGACATATATTTGAAATCGGATGCTTTTCCCAGGCGCCCGGTTGTTCCCCGGGGTCCGGCCGGTCCAACGAGTTTACCTGGTATCCGGGATATGATTGGCGCATCGGCATATGCCGTAACTGTATGTTTCATCTTGGATGGATTTTTTTGCCTGTGGAACACGGCTCCGGTTCAAAATTTTATGGTCTGATTCTGGATCATCTTGTTTTTCCATAATGCGCATATCGCGATTTTTATCTTTTCAACCTGGATGAAATTGACAAGCAACTATCTAAAATACAAAAGAGTTGTTGTTTCCTTTAATGGTGAAGACCTTTAAATAATGACCTGCAAAGCTGTTCGGGTATTCATCAGTAATCATTTTACATGTGATTTATTATCTGCTATAGAAACTTTGGTTAAATAAAATATAGGTAGATAGCAGTTCCACCGTGCCTTGAGGGTACTTAATTTTGACTGCTCAATGCCAGATCGAGCAGCTTTAAAGAAGAGAGGGATATTGGCTATGAGTTTTCGAAAAAAACTTGATCTCAAGAATTTAGCTGTTCCGATAATTCTTTTAGAAGATATCACTATTCCCCTCTGTGATACCCGCAGCCGACAATTTTATGACCATTTCGCTGTTACATCGCTGTATTACAGATTTACGGCTGTCCGGAGCGATGTGCAGTAGGGTATTGGCACAATCCGTTGATGATCTAGGCAAGAAAGAGTCCATTGCCTGTTGTTTTGTATCTGATACACGTTTACACCAAATTGTATTTGATACATGTCTACAGGCGATGGATACACATGGATATTAACTGATAACGTTAAGGTTACACATGCAAAAAATTAAACAAGACGAAAAACGCGTGCTCGTCATTGGCGGTGGCGTTGGCGGCATCAAGGCGGCCCTTGATCTTTCCGAGTCCCGGAAAAAGGTCCTGCTCATTGATTCCGACTATGCCATTGGTGGATTAATGACCCAGCTGGACCGCACTTTTCCAACCAACAATTGCGATTTGTGTACAGTTTCTCCCCATCTGTCCGCAACGACCAGGGAAAAGTTTCTTGAGGTCAGCACCATGACAGAGCTCACCAGTCTGTCCGGAGAGGCCGGTAACTTTACGGCCACATTAAAAACCGCTCCCCGGTTTATTGACATTGAAAAATGTACTGCCTGCGGAGCGTGTTTGGAAAAATTTCCAGAGGCCGTCCGGTTTACCCCGGGACTTGACCCCAGAGCGCCGACCTGTATGCGGTATCCCCAGGCGACACCCTATGCCTATTCCATTGATATGGAAAAGATAGATGATGTTGACGCGCTCAAGGCTGTCTGTAAAGCCGGAGCCATTGTCCCTGATGACAGTGAACAGGAAATTCAGATTGATGTCGCATCCGTTATCATGAGTGTGGGCGCAGAGATGTTTGACCCAACTGTTCTGGATAATTTCGGTGGCGGAAAATTTGACAATGTGGTTCCCGGCCTTGAATACGAACGGATTATGTCCGCATCCGGACCCTATCAGGGCAATTTGGTCAGGAAATCTGACCAGCAGCGGCCGAAAAAAGTGGCCTGGATACAATGTGTGGGGTCCAGGGGTATTAACCGGCATGATGTTTCCTATTGCTCCAGTGTATGCTGCATGTATGCCCTTAAAGAGGCCATGGTGACCAAAGAGCGCTTTGGTGAGGATATTGAAGCCACTATTTTCTTTATGGATATGCGGACCTTTGGCAAGGATTACGAGCCTTACTACAACCGGGCCAAAGAAGATTTCGGTATTCGTTTGGTACGCTGCAAGCCTCATACAATCGTAGAGTTGCCTGATAAATCCCTTGAGATTACCTATGCCAGAGAAGAGTTGTCAGCCATGGAAAAAGAGGAATTCGACATGGTTGTACTCTCCACGGGTTTCAGACCGAATCAGAAAACCATTGATTTGGCCGGAACACTCGGCATTGATCTGAACGAACACAATTTCGCTAAATCCGGCACCATGGATCCGGTGACGACCTCCAAAGACGGTGTGTATGTCTGCGGTGTATTTGAAAGCCCCAAAGATATTCCCGAAACGCTGGTCCAGGCGTCAGCCGCCGCCTCCATTGCAGGTACGGCTTTGGAGAGTGCGCCCTGTGATGATGAACCGGGCAGCCTTTATCCGCCCCAAAGAGATGTCGAAGGCGAAGAACTTAAAATCGGCGTCTTTGTTGTGGACTGTGACGGGGAGATCGGTCAGGCCCTGGATATCGACAAGCTTCTGGAAAATGCCAAAACCAATCCTGATGTTGCCGTAGCAGAATCATTTGGATTGAGTTGTTCTTTTGAATCCATGGAAAAGATTGAAACCCTGATAAAAGAGCAAAACCTGAACCGGGTGGTAATTGGTTCCGGTTCCCCGCGGATCCAGGAAATTATGTTCCAGGATATGCTCAGACGTGCCGGGCTCAATCCCTACCTGCTTGAGCTTGTCAATTTGAGAGACCAGAATGCCTGGGCACACGGTGATGCACCGGCCAAAGCCCTTGAAAAGGCCTTTCAGCTCGTTCAGGTGGGTATTTCCGGTGTCAGGGCCGCAAAATCCCTGGCTGAAAATGTTCTTCCCACAAGCCAGAGTGCCCTTGTTGTGGGCGGCGGCGTAACCGGTATGACTTCTGCCCTTGAACTGGCTGACCAGGGTACGTTTACCTATATTGTGGAAAAAGCGCCGGTACTCGGCGGTCAGGCACTGAACCTGTCCACAACCATCGAAGGCGATGACGTCGCCGCTTTTGTAAAGGATCTTGCCGCTAAGGTTTCTAACCATGATAACATCAAGGTTTACACTGACGCTGTTGTTGCAGAACACAGCGGTGTACCCGGCAATTTTTCCACCGGCATTGAACAAGTTGCCGCCGGTGCCCAAGAGAAGATTGACCACGGCGTAACCATCCTTGCCACCGGCGCCACAGCCAACCGTCCGGCTGTTTACGGTTTAGGCGAGATCGACACGGTTATGACCCAGCTTGATCTTGATAGTATCCTTGAAAACGATGCGGAAAAAATCAAAGAGATGCAGCAGGTTGTGATGATTCAGTGTGCGGGCTCCAGGGAAGCGGACAATCCCAATTGCTCACGGCTTTGCTGCCAGGCCGCCGTTAAAAATGCCCTGCGCCTGTTGAAAACCAATCCTGATATTGATGTTTTTGTTCTTTACAGGGACATGCGTACCTACGGATTCCAGGAAGATTACTACAAACAAGCCCGGGATAAAGGCGTTAAGTTCATCCGTTTTGACCTGGAACATCGGCCGGTTGTCAGCAAAGAAGGCGACAAGACCCTTGTCCTTGCCCATGATTTTGTCCTGGGACAGGATATTGAAATTGAAGCCGATTGTGTTGCGTTGAGCACCGGTCTGGTTGCAAATTCAGAGACCACAAACAAGCTGGCTCGTGTGTTCAATCTGCCCAAAACCGAAGACGGCTTTTTCATGGAAGACCATATTAAGCTCAAGCCCATTGACATGGCACTTCGCGGGTTCTTTGTTGCCGGTACGGCCCACTCTCCCAAGGTGATTCGTGAAAGCATCACCCAGGCCCATGCCGTAGCAGGCAGAGCCAGAACCATGCTGGCCAATAAAGAGATTACCTTAGGGGCGGCCTATGCCGTGGTTGAGCCGATTATGTGTGCGGTCTGCCTGATTTGTGTCAGAGCCTGTCCTTATAATGTTCCTTTTATAAATGATGAACGGCATTCAGAAATTGATCCGGCCAAGTGCCAGGGCTGCGGTATCTGTGTTGCCGAGTGTCCGGCCAAGGCCATTCAGTTGACGGCCTGGGAAGATGACCAGATACTGGCTAAACTTGATGGTTTATTTGAGAGGTATAACTAATGAGTAATTTTGAGCCTGAAATTGTGGCCTTTTGCTGTCATTATTGTGCATATACCGCAGCAGATATGGCCGGCACCAGACGGATTTCATATCCGTCCAATGTAAAAATTATACGTGTGCCCTGCACCGGCAAAGTGGATGCCATCCACTTGATGAAAGCCCTTGAAAAAGGGGCTGACGGTGTATATGTGGCAGGTTGCCTGGTGGGAGACTGCCATTTTAAAGACGGTAACCTGCGTGCTGAAGCCCATGTGGATAAGATCAAAAAGACCTTGGAAGATCTAGGGTGGGAGTCCGAACGTGTGGGCATGATGCATTTCAGCGCAGGCATGGGTGAAGGTTTTGCCGAGGCTGCCACAGAGTTTACAGAAAAAATTAAAGCATTAGGGCCAAGCCCGGCCAGTCAGGCAACAAGCAAAGCGGTTTAAAATAAAAGCGGTTAATGCAATTGAGATGATTTATTGCACATGCTTGTTTTGTCTAACGCATGAAATAGATTTAACGGGTTACTTTTTATATAAAACTTTTGGAGATTAAAACATGATCACAGCAGAACAAAAACCCCTGCAGGAAATTCTCGGGTACATTGCGCCCTATGAAAAAATACTTGTGGTCGGCTGCAACGAATGTGTTACCGTTTGTGCAGCAGGCGGCAGAAAAGAAGTAGGACTTCTGGCTTCCGCAATACGTCTGAACAGCGCCAAAGAAGGTAAAAAGATTGAAGTTTTGGAACATACCCTGGAACGTCAGTGTGATCCGGAATATGTTGAACAGCTTCAAGATCTGGCCGGCCAGGTTGACGCCATTGTTTCTATGGCCTGTGGCTGTGGGATTCAGACTGTTGCCGTCAACTATGCGATTCCGGTTTTTCCCGGTGTGAATACCACCTTTATGGGTGCTTCAGAAAGCCAGGGTATCTGGGCCGAGCGCTGCATGGGTTGTGGTGACTGTATGCTGGGCATTACCGGCGGCATCTGCCCTGTTGCCCGTTGTTCAAAGAGCATTATGAACGGCCCCTGCGGCGGCAACTCCAGTGGTAAATGTGAGATCAGTCCGGATGTGGATTGTGCTTGGCAATTGATTTGGGACCGTTTGGTTGAACTGGGTATCCAGGATCGCTATGAAGAATTGGTTGCGGCGAAAGACTGGCGGCCTGCAGGTGGCGGAGGCCCCAGAAAAATTATCCGGGAGGACTTGGCATCATCCAAAATTACGGAGGACGTTGAATAATGAAAACTGAAAGCAGACTGGAAAAAGTACTGGCCTCAGGCCAACTGGCCGTAACCTCTGAAGTGGGTCCTCCCAGGGGTTGCAATGTTGATGTTATCAAAGAGAAAGCCAACATGATCAAAGATTATGTGGACGGCATCAACGTCACGGACAATCAGACCGCCATGGTCAGAATGTCCTCCATTGCCGGCGGCATCGCGATTAAACAGATGGGTCTTGACCCCATTATCCAAATGGTATCCCGGGACAGAAACCGTCTGGCCATGCAGTCAGACATTCTTGGTGCCTATGCCCTTGGTTGCAACACCATGCTCTGCCTGTCCGGTGATCATCCCCAGTTTGGCGACCATCCCATGGCAAAGCCCGTATATGACATTGACTCCATCAATATGATTAAGATGGTCAAAGA
>JAKSBO010000282.1 GCA_022361095.1 Desulfobacterales bacterium
CTTCTTAAGGGTTCTTTTCACCTTTCCCTCACGGTACTAGTTCACTATCGGTCACAGAGGAGTATTTAGCCTTGGCCAGTGGTCTGGCCGGATTCACGCAAAATTTCACGAGTATCGCGCTACTCAGGATTCCTCTAGCGTTGATTGATATTTCGTTTACAGGACTGTCACCTTCTATGGTCAGACTTTCCAGACTGTTCAACTATATCGCACAAATCAGATATTGAGGTCCTACAACCCCGATGCAACAAGTACATCGGTTTGGGCTGGTCCCGTTTCGCTCGCCGCTACTAAGGGAATCGAATTCTCTTTCTTTTCCACCGGGTACTGAGATGTTTCACTTCTCCGGGTTTGCCTCTCTTACGAGATGACAGAGCATGACCTCTGCCGGGTTTCCCCATTCGGAAATCAGCGGATCAAAGCATACTTCCTGCTCCCCGCTGCTTATCGTAGGTAGTCACGTCCTTCATCGCCTCTCTGTGCCTAGGCATCCACCATGTGCCCTTTATAACTTACCGAAATAGTTTTGAGTTGTTATACTAATCTCTTCGACGCAAATTATAAATTGCTTTAATAAGCATATATATCATAATTTTGATTCTATACATTATATATTTATATTAAAATATTGATTACGCTCTTGTTTTAAGAATTAATCCTTAAAACCGTCATCGCATAATGCAGATACTTTTGGCTTCTATTGATTATTTTACTATGCTGTGCTTTCAAACAGCATCACCTTAATTTTCAAATAACTGGAAACTTTTATTAGAATGCGCTTAGCATCCATTTTAGTGTGGATCTAAGCGGGATCGAACCGCTAACCTCCGGCTTGCAAAGCCGGCGCTCTCCCAATTGAGCTATAGACCCGTTTTCATACGAAATCTATTTTCTACTAGTGCCTTTAAAGATGTGGGCCTGAGATGACTTGAACATCCGACCTCACGCTTATCAGGCGTGCGCTCAAACCAACTGAGCTACAGGCCCGATGAGTGCAGCAGCTTCTGACATAAGGCATGAATGCAATCGACCCTGCATAGGCATGCAAGAAGATCACAAAC
>JAKSBO010001032.1 GCA_022361095.1 Desulfobacterales bacterium
ATCATCCGCCAGAGGATCACCAAAGCTTTTACGAACCTGCTGACAGGGGTCCTGGACCGTAAATTTAATTTTCAGATCTTTGTTCCAGTCGGAACTGGGTTTCAGTTTGCCTTCCCGGATCCATTTGGCATAGTATGGAACCATGGGAGCAATTTCAAGATCGGTGTCTATACCAAATTTTTGTTGGCCCTTCCAAACGGAAAAGGTGGAGTGGCCGCATTCGGTGTTTAAATATACCTTGCAATCCAGATCCATGGCAGATTCAAGGGTGTTTCTTGTAACTTTTTCCCAGCACTCTTCATCCGCAAGGAACATGCAGTAATTTTCACCGCCCCAGCCCCGTGTGGCATAGGTCCAGTCTGCCCCGACCATATGCAGGATTTTCCACAGCGGAACCATCTCTTCGGGTTCCACGCCGGGTTCACGGGAATTCTGGCTTAAAAAGAAGTGTGCCCCTTTTTTATTGACCGGCGCATCCAGTTCTTCCCAGCCCGGCTGGTCTTCATGGACTTCGTCAAGGATGTCGCCCACCACCCATTCAAAATCTTCTTCTGAAATACCCATGGCGCTGCCGCTGGTATTTCTCAGGGCCATATCACAGGAGCCGACAATCCCTTTGGGTCTTTCATCCCGGGGCCATGACGCGCGGGCCTCAAACACCATTGCCGCAATATCGATATTCATGGGGCAAACATAAATACACCGTTGGCACTGGGTGCACAACCACACCCATGGGTGCTTGGCCAGTTCTTCGTCCATGCCCAAAGCCACCATTCTGACAAATTTGCGCGGATCCATATCTCTAAGCCCGGTTGCCGGGCAACCGGAGGCGCACGCGCCGCATGTCAGGCACGTGTTGAGGTTGACACCATTCGGCAGTTTGTCCATCAGTTTTTCTTTAAACTCTGCCTTGTTTCCTTTATTCAGTTTTACTGCCTCGGTCATAATGTTCTCCTTTGAAAAGGGTTGCTTTTAGGTCTAAAGTTTTACATCAGTAGTGCTTTTAAATTCGAGATGTTCCGCTTACATTCAACGTATCAACCAGCAAGCCCGCAGAATACCTTTCTCAAGTATTCCTGGGGAATGGATGGCAGGTCCTGATCGTCAAAAGCCGGTTCTTGATCCGGGGACCGGACTGTTTGAGAATCAAAGGATTTGGCAGTGTCACGAATGGTAAAGGCGGTCATCTTGACTTCACTGTTTTGGGGCTGTTTTTTTGAATTATTGTTCAGCCAGGCATCACAGCTTTCGTGATCCCCTAAATGCATGATGTAAATGATTTGTTTGGTGCGGATGCAGATCAGACGGTATCCTGCCCCCAGGTCATATTTCCAGGAATTTTTCACCCGGGCATCCGAGCGTGCTCTGAACAACCCGGATGCCTGGGATGTCTGACCTTCGATCATAGCCTTAATGATTTTTCTGGCACGGCCTGCAGCAATGGACGGGGCATTGACCCGGCCTTCCATTGCTGTAAGCTCTCTTTCTAATTTGGGATGAAGATGGACTTCGTCAGCCATGCTTACCCTCCGATTAACCGCCGCATGTCCCACTGCTGCTGCAACCCATGCATCCGCCTGTCGGTGTCAGGCCGGAGTCAAGGCGAAAGCCGGTGCCTGCGAAATCAATATCCACAGGGCTGGCTTTTTCCAAAAGATCTTTATCTATAATGTATTCGATATTATCAAAGGTAAATACGGTATCTGTCTCTTTTTTCTCGTCCAAAGCCATAGCAAGGCTTGGTCCGCCGCATCCACCACTGTTGAGAAAGATTCTGATGGGCGCAAGTTCTTTGCCTTCAAAGTACATCCTGACCTGTTCCTGGGCAGGTTTAGTGACGTTAATCATCTAACTGACTCCTTTAAATACTAAAATTTGGCAGGGTGGTTTTGAAAAATTTTCATTGTCACATCAGGTATTTAACCATTAAATTATGCACCTTCAGACATCAGGGCGTATCTTTAACCTACCTTCTGTGTTGTCCTAAGGAAAATTTGTCATCATACCCTTTTCTTTCCGGCCAGTAACAATTATCCAGCCTAGACCAGAAACGACTCAAGACCTATATAAAATAAGGGTTTTTGGCAAATTGAAAATCTTTATGTGCTTGCATTTTTAGTATCGGAATAATCAATTTGGATTGTAAAACCAAAGAGACCTGTGGGGGGAATTAGAAATGCCGGCAATGACATTGCCGGCATAATAAAAAGGTAGGATCGTGGCTGTTAGTCCCCGGTGCGGAGTTTTTCCCAGTACTTCTGGTAAATTTCAATGGCCTGTCCCACGTCATTCTGGAACTGCCCTTGTTGGATCACCTTTGTGTCGGGAAAGATGGTCCGGTTGTTTTTGATCTTTGAATCCAGCAGGGCAATGGCGGTTTTCACCGGGGTAGGGTACCCGTATTCTTCAACGCATGCCTTGGCGACTTCGGGCTTCATCATGAAGTTGATAAATGCATGAGCACCTTTGGGATTTCTTGCACCTTGGGGAATAACAAAACTGTCCACCCAGAAACTTGCCCCTTCCTTTGGATATATATAACGGATAGCCGGATTTTCCTGCCGGGCCATCCAGGCTTCACCATTCCACATCATGCCGATGCTCACTTCGCCTGCCAGAAAGGGCAGTCTCGGGGAGTCGGAGTTAAACAGCAGCACGTTGGGCATTAAATCTTTGAGCAGCAGATAGGCCTGTTCAATTTCCCCGGGATTTGTGGTGTTGCCGGAAAACCCTTTAAGGCGCAGTGCCATGTGGAATACTTCTCTCAAATCGTCCTGGAGCAGCAGTCTGCCTTTAAATTCAGGTTTCCACAGATCTGCCCAAGAAGATATCCGGTCTTTGGGGATTTCGTCGGTGTTCACGGCAATGCCGGTTGACCCCCACATATAAGGAACGGAGTAGGTGTTGTTTGGATCGTAATCCTTATTTAAAAGTTCGGGATCAAGGTGCTTCATGTTGGGTAAAAGGCTTTGGTCCAGTTTTATGAGCATGCCTTCCCTGCCCATCTTTGAAACAAAGTAGGTTGAGGGGACCGCCACGTCATATCCGTCTTTTTTGATCAGTTTGAGTTTGGCATACATGGCCTCATTGCTTTCATAGGTGGCGTAAACCACTTCAATGCCGGTCTCTTTGGTGAATTGTGCAAGAACCGATTCGGGCAGATATTCGGTCCAGTTGTACACATAAATTTTTTCTGCGGCCCGGGCATGGATTGCGGCAAGCAGCACGATCGTCAGGATAATAAAAGGTTTAAATAACGGTTTCATGCAATTTTCTTCTCCTTTAACATTAATTGACTGACAATAACCAATGCAAGGGAGAGCAGGACCAGAAGGGCGGCAAGCGCATTTACTTCGGGTTTGACTCCCACTTTAACCATTGAAAATATTCTCAGGGGCAGTACATCGTAACTTGGACCTGTAACAAATGAACTGATGATGACATCATCAAGGGAGAGGGTAAAAGCCAGAAGCCAGCTTGAAATCAGTGCCGGCTGCATCATGGGCAGAATCACCCGGACAAGAATGTTTTTTTCCGATGCCCCAAGGTCCCTGGCTGCATCGATAATATTGGGATCGAAATCCTGCAGCCTTCCCGTGATGGTCATGATGGCAAAGGGCAGGCAGAAGGTGATGTGGGAGAGCAGCAGGGACCAGAAACCCAGCCCGACACCCAGGGTGACGAAAAGGACAAGAAAGGCAATGGCCAGGATAATGTCCGGTGCCATCATCAGGGTCATGCTTGTGCCCTGGATCACTTTTCGGCCGAAAAACCGGTAGCGGTGCAATCCGATGGCGGCCAGGGCACCGATCATTGTAGCCAGGGTGGCCGCGCATACGGCAATGACCAGGGAATGGCGGGCCGCCTCCATCAGGGAGTGGTTTTCAAGCATGGCCGCAAACCATTTAAAGGTAAATCCGTCCCATTTCATGCCGTATTTATTCAGGTTGAATGCATTGACGACCAGTACACTGATGGGCAGATAGAGATAAAAAAAAATGCCTGCAAAATAAAAGAGCCGTAAGATGTTCATTTGTTCTGTATAAACGTTCCAATCAATTATTAAATTGCTTTCATGTTTTGCTGCGGCCTTAAGCCCCGGTGATGATAGACCGGGACGGCCCATGGCCGTTATTCCCTTTTTTGGCTGAACCGGCGCAGCAGCAGTCCGTAGCCGATCAGCATTACTGCCATGAAAATAATAAGTATAATGCTGGTTGCCGAGCCCAAAGGCCAGTTTCTGGCATTGAGGAACTGCTGCTGGATCAGGTTTCCCACAAGCAACTGGCGTGCACCGCCCAAAAGGGAGGCCACATAGTAAAGCCCCATGGTGGGGACAAATACCATGACACACCCTGCCATAATGCCGGGCAGGGTAAGGGGAAAAATAACCTTGGTAAACGAGCTTACCGCACCGGCACCAAGATCCCGGGCCGCTTCGACCAGATGGAAATCCAGCTTTTCAATGGTCGCATACAACGGCAGCACCATAAAGGGGAGCATCAGATAAAAAAGGCCTGCCAGCACCGCATAATCCGTGTACATGATTCTCAAAGGCGTGTGAATAAGTCCCAGGCCCAAAAGGGCTTTGTTCAATATGCCGTGGGCACCCAGCACCATGCGCATGGCATAGGTCCTGACAAGGGAGTTTGTCCAGAAGGGAATCATTAAAAGTATAAGGGTTGACGTGCGCCATTTGGGCGCCATTTGGGCCGTGTACCAGGCAAAGGGGTACCCCAGAACCAGGCACAGCAGCGTTGTTGTCAGGGCAAGTTTTACCGACCGGATGAATATAATGATGTAGCCGGGTTCAATAAACAACTGTGAATAGGCTTTTAACGTGAAAGATAATTTGACCAGATCTGCCGGATCCATGGTCAGAAAACTTGTAATGACCAGCAACAGCAGGGGGATGACACCGAAAAGGAGGAACCATCCTGATATCAGCAGGATGATGCCGGCTTTGGTTTTGTCAGGACGCTTCATCGGGCAGAACAACCTCCCAGCCTTTAACCCAGGTAATGTATACCCGTTGGCCGACATTGTAGTCAAAATCAGGGTCATCCTCATCAAAAAACTCGCAGGTTGTCAACAAAAGGCCGTCATCAAGACGAACCAGTGTATCAAGGGTGGATCCCCGGTAACTGCGTTCAACAATGGTGCCGGCAAAGGTTTTTATATCTTTGGGCGGCTGTTCATACAGCCTCAGATCCTCGGGCCTGAGCAGTAACACCACTTTGTCGCCCGGCTGGAACTGCCGCTCGGTTTGCGCCTTAATCTGCCGGCCGAAGATGGTGACTTCCACCTGACCGGCATCAACGGTTTTGCTGATCTCTCCAGGAAAAAAGTTAATATCGCCGATGAATCTGGCAACATAAAGATTCTCGGGTTCCTCGTATACCTGGCGGGGAGTGCCGAGCTGGGCAATCCTGCCCTCCTGCATCACCAGGATTCTGTCGGACATGGACAAGGCTTCTTCCTGGTCATGGGTGACAAAGATAAAAGAGATACCGATTTCCCGCTGCAGTTTTTTCAGTTCCATCTGCATCTCCCGGCGCAACCGTGCATCCAGGGCGGAAAGCGGTTCATCCAGCAGAAGTATCCTGGGGCGGTTAACGATGGCACGGGCCATGGCCACCCGCTGCTGCTGGCCCCCGGAAAGCTGGCCCGGATATTTGTTGGCCTGTTCGGCAATTTTGACCTTTTCCA
>JAKSBO010000790.1 GCA_022361095.1 Desulfobacterales bacterium
ATGTTGTTCCCGAAGGCCGGGTGGCCTACTGGTCTGACTGGCACTTTATGGGATTAACCAAAACCCTGTGGGGGGATGTTCATATCAACCTTGGCGTCCTGTTTCTTGCATCAGGCCTTTTGCACCTGTATTACAACTGGAAACCCATGGTCGCCTACATGAAAAACAAGGCAAAACAGTTTAAAATTTTTACCGCGGATTTTACTGCGGCCTTTGCACTGACATTGATTTTCACTTTCGGCACCCTGCTTCATATCCCGCCCATGAGCACGATTCTTGACTTGAGTGCATCTTTCAAGGATGCCGGAGCCCAAAAGTACGGCGAACCCCCGTATGGACATGCGGAACTCTCCTCTTTGAAAATGTTTACCAAGCGCACCGGCCTTGACCTTGACGTTATCAAAGAGCAGCTTCGAAAATCAGATATGGCATTTGATGACGAATCCTGGACCCTGCTTGACATTGCCCGGGCAAACAACTGCACCCCCAAAGATGTATATGCGGCCATGCTGCCCCCCAATGATACATCCCAGGCTAACGTTTTTCCCGATCACCCCTTTCCCGGCATTGGAAAAATGCGTTTAATGGATTTATGTACCCGGTACAACCTGGATACAAAAAAAATAATCAGCCGCCTTGGTGCCAGGCAGATTAAGGCGGAACCGGATCAAACCATCAAGGAAATTACCCAGGCCGCCGGCATGGACCCCCGGACACTGTTTGAAGTTATTCACGAGGTGGCCGCTTCCCTGTAACATAGAATAATCCTCCCAACAAACAAAAGGGGCTGAGCCGAGAATGCGGCTCAGCCCCTTTTGTTTGCCGGGAAAATCTTTGCAGACCAGGCATCCGCATCTAATAAACAAAAAGTTATGATACCTAATTCAATACAAAAAATAGTTTGTAGACAAAAACTTATTAGGAACTTTGATAAATTTATCAAATTAACTAACTTTTTATATTGACAACAAGAATTTCAGCCAATATAACCCCACTAAATAAAAGAAGGAGAAAAAATGAAAATCAAAATGCAGATCATGGGGTTATGTTTTTTACTGTTTCCATTACCGCTCCGGGCTGAAGTAAATATCAGTCCGACAGTGGTCACCGCCACCATATCGGAAAAAACCCTGGAAGAAACACCGGGATCGGTTCAGGTCATAACCGACCTGGAAATCGAAGAGATGGGGGCGACTTCCGTAGACGAGGTCCTGGAACAGGCCATTGGCCTGATGGTCTCCACGGCCTCCGGCCGGGCCAAGGCCACGAACATCAGGGGAACAGGAACCAAAAGAAGCCTGGTGCTCATTGACGGCAGGCGGCTTGCCGCCGGATACAAGGATTTTACATCCACCGACCAGATACCGGTGAACATGATCCAAAGGATCGAAATTGTACGGGGGCCCAGCGGGGCCATATACGGCAGTGATGCCATCGGCGGCGTGGTCAACATCATCACGAAAAAGACACCGGAGAAGACCTCAGGCGAAGTGGCCATCCGGTACAAAAGCCACCTGGATAAAGATTCCGACAGCGGTATGGGCTCTGCCTGGGTGGGCGCCAGCCTTGGAAAAACGGCCTTTATACTGTCGGGTTCCACCCAGGGCATCGGCGGCTGGGATGATGATGGTGACAGTCCCGATGACGGCGATGACAAGGATCTGGATTCCGCTGCAGGCCGCGTATCCTACGCACTGACTGAGACATCAAATCTCAGTGCAGGGTTTGAATATTTTGACCTGGAACGCCAGGGGGAACGATATTACCAGGCACAGAGCCGGGAGCGCAGTGCAGAAGACCAGCGGCTCAATTACTTTCTCCAGTACAACAATCAAATAACCCAGGACAAAAATATATTGATCCGGGCCTACCGTTCCGAACATGAAAATAAAATGCAATTTTCGCCCGCAGCGACAGTAACCGGCGAAGAGGATGCCGAACGTTGGCTGAACCAGGTCGAAGCCAGGTATACCGGCCCTATAATGGGCCGCCATCTTCTGTCGGCAGGCGCCGAGTTCAGGCAGGAAGGCCGTGAAGACAGCTCAGGTGCGGATAATGACCTGGATAACACCAGCATTTTTATCCAGGATGAATTTGAAATTTTCTCTTCACTGTATTTTACAGCCGGCCTGCGCTATGACAATCATTCGGAATTCGGAGACCAGTTTTCGCCCAAAGCGGCTATCGTCTACAGCCTTTTTGATGAACTCCGGCTCAAAGCATCCATCGGCAAAGGATTTAGAGCGCCTTCCATTTCAGAACTGTTTGTGACCTCCTACCGCAACAAGGCAAAGTATGTGTACAATCCCAACCCGGATCTTGAACCCGAAGAGTCGCTCTCCTATGAGATCGGCCTGGAAGGCGAAAAAGGCCCTTTTTCAGGAGGTATCACCGCGTTCAGAAATGATATCGACAATATGATTGACGCCCGGTTCATACGTACCGAAGGTTCCGGAAATAATAAAATAACCTATTACCAATATCAGAACATTGCCGACGCCCGCACCCAGGGTATTGAAGCCCGGGCAGATATAAAGCTTCCCTGGCACCTAAGCACCGGAGCCGGTGTCACCTGGCTGGACACGGAAAACAAGGAAACCGGCGAAGAGCTCACCGATGCCTCGGATATAAAGGCTATTTTCAGGCTGGCGTATTATCACCCTGACTACAAATTCCGTGCGGCAACCCGCATTAACTATATCGGCGACCAGCATGAATTAGATGGCCAAGACAAAAATGAATATGTCACGGTTAATCTTTATTTTGCAAAGGATTTTTCAAA
>JAKSBO010000187.1 GCA_022361095.1 Desulfobacterales bacterium
CATCCCCAGTTTCCACAGTCCAAGTGCACCGATAAAAAACAGCATGCCACCCATCAAAAGGCCGGACCACCAGCGTCCCGTCACCCGCCATGCAAGCAGTCCCACCCCGATGACGAGTACAGGCCAGGGGAGCCATAGAAAAAACTTTTCAATATAAATCATAAAGTAGAGAATGATTTGTCCCAGCAAATCGAAAAAACCGCTAAAGGTGGCAAGCACCCAGTCCATGGCTGCATCCACCCACATATCCAGGGGAATATCAATGGTTTCCGGAAACTGCATCATAATATTTAAATCTCCTTGAAATTCAAAAAATTGCAACGGATCTTCAAGCGCTTTTGCTTACAGATACGTTGATCTCAGGCTGCATGGTTTCAGCCAGCCTGGACAGCAAAAGGCCGACCACAATCACGCCGAGCAAATGATCATTTTCATCAACCACAGCCACTGGATGGGGCGTGTTATCACCGAGTATGGAAAAAAGCGTGTTGGCCGGTACATCAGGTCTGACTTTGTGAATCGTTTTTTCCAAAATTGCGTCCAGTGTCTTTTCTCCTCTGTCCGCTGCCTTTCTGCAATTTTTTGCCGTGACAATGCCCACGACCTTGCCGCTTTCGCGTACAAAAACCGATGAGATGCCGGCCTTTTGCATTTTGCGCAGGGCAGCCCTGGGGCCGTCTGTTTTTAAATACGCCATGGTCTCACTTTTTTTCATTACGGATTCAGCAGTGATGACCTTGGTCATATCCACATCTTCCACAAAACTGGCCACATATTCATCGGCCGGATTTGTCAGAATCTCTTCAGCGGTTCCCTGTTGAACAATGACCCCGTCTTTCATCAGGATAATCCGGTCCCCGAGCTTGATGGCTTCATCCAGGTCATGGCTGATAAAAACAATGGTTTTTTGCATTTTTTCCTGCAGATCGAGCAGCTCATCCTGCATGTCCCGCCTGATCAGGGGGTCCAAGGCACTGAACGCCTCGTCCATGAGCATAATATCGGCATCCAGGGCCAATGCCCGGGCCAGGCCCACACGCTGCTGCATGCCGCCGGAAAGCTGATCCGGTATGGAGTCTTCCCAGCCTTTTAAACCAACCTGTTCAATGGCCTGCATTGATGCGTCACGCCGGGCTTCAGGGGCAACGCCCTGTATTTCCAATCCGTATTCTACATTGCGCAGGACTGTTCGGTGAGGGAAAAGGGCAAAGTTCTGAAATACCATGCCAAAGTGTTTTTGGCGAAAATGCCGGAGTTCTTTTTTATTTAAAAGGGTAACATCATTGCCGTCAACCAGGACCCGGCCGGAGGTTGGGTTGATCAGCCGGTTGATGCATCGCACCAGCGTTGATTTGCCGCTTCCGGACAATCCCATCACCACGAGGATTTCGCCCTGATTGACCTTAAAGGATGCGTTGGCTACGCCGACACCGTGGCGGGTCTTTTCCATAATCTCCTCCTTTGAATGCCCCTGTTGGAGCATTTTCAAAGCAGTGTTCGGATTTGGCCCGAAAATTTTGTAAAGGTTTTCAATAACAATTTTTTCCATTTTTATGTTCTCCATTTATTTTATCGGCATGGGCCAAAAACATTACGGTTTCAAATTTGTAGTCTCCAAAGGCGGATTGTTCTTGGGCGCCTCCAATGCTTCAGCAGCCAGAAGTGTTACTGCATCGATACATTGGGCGTCCATCAAGGAAACCAGCCGCTGCAGGGATGACAGGATCATGGTTTTTTCCCAGTCCTCGAGCTTGTCAAAGGCGTCAACAAAAGATTCCTGCATCAGGGGAGGCTCTCCTGCCAGGCGCTTTGTGGCCTCTGGGGTGGGTTTTACCAGAATCCGCCTTCGATCATCACAGCTCCGCTGCCGGGTAATCAGGCCCCGTTTTTCAAGGCGTTCAAAAAT
This sequence comes from Desulfobacterales bacterium, assembly GCA_022361095.1. GTDB lineage: Bacteria > Desulfobacterota > Desulfobacteria > Desulfobacterales > Desulfobacteraceae > Desulfobacter. The sequence goes on from JAKSBO010000187.1 coordinate 1,907, forward strand.
GCCGGTAATGGTTGCCTGGCTTAAGCTGACGGCATGGGCAACTTCACCTGCTGTGACCTGGCCATGTGTGTTGACTTCCCGTAAAACGATCAACTGGGGGCTGGTCAGACCGAAACGTTTAACAAGAAATTTCGAGTGCAGGTCAATGGACCGCATGATTTTCCGCAAGGCAGCCAGTACAAGCTCACTGACATTGCCGTTATTTTGTAAAGTTTCCATTCAATGTTTTTTCATTGTGCTGAATACAATTAATTCAAAATATTTTTATAAATTTTTCCTTAGGCCAAAAGCAGATTCCGTTATTAGATGCAGGCCTGCTTGAAAATCCGGTGGGATTGTTATTTTAACAAGCGTATATAAATATCCAAACACACCAAGCACCTAATGGAAAAGTAAAAAAGTATAATATATAATTGCCTTTAAAATGCTATTATCCGTACATACTGGTCCTGTTTATTAGTTTGTGTTCAAAGTAATGTCAACCCTGGTTCGGGACAAAACTACTTCGAATACAAAATAAAAATAATAGATGTCCAGGAAATTTTTAAGGAAGCGATAATGATTACATGGGATGAACAAACAGATGTTGTCGTCATAGGCAGCGGCGCTGCGGGCTGCAGTGCGGCAATTGAGGCCCGCTCAGCAGGTGCGTCGGTCATTGTTTTTGAAAAGATGAAAATCACAGGGGGTAACACGCGAATCAGTGACGGGGGATTGGCCGCCCCGGGTAACAGGCTGCAACAAGAGCAAGGCATAAACGATTCGCCGGAACTGTTTTACCAAGATATATTAAAGGCCGGGTTAAATCTCAATCACCGGGGCCTGGCAAGGATATTCGCTGAACAGGGGGCTGGGGCTGTTGAATGGCTTGAAGCTGAACTCGGCGTTCAATATATGGATCGCCTGGATCGTTTCGGGGGGCATTCAGTCGCCCGTTGTCTGACCACCCGCAGCCATTCCGGCAAAGATATCGTCAAAGCCCAAACGTCCCGTTTAAAACAGATGGGAGTGGAAATCAGAACCCAATGCCCTATGACGGGTTTGCTGACCGACGGCAGGGGCAACGTATGTGGTGTTGGCGTCAAAACCCGATATACTCACAATGATCCGGGCTTTAAAGGGCAAAAAAATATTCGCGCCCGCCGGGCAGTGGTCCTTGCCACGGGAGGATTTGGCAATGATATTCCATTTCGGATGCTGCAGAATCCAAGTCTGGACACCACGGTCTTTTCCACAAATCACCGCGGCGCAACGGCCGAAGGCTTGGGTGCCGCTTTGAAAATCGGGGCTGCGCCCGTCCATTTGTCCTGGATCCAGGCCGGCCCTTGGGGGTGTGTTGATGAAGTCGGCTATGGCCTGGGTGCACGATTTGCTTCATATGCCTTGTACCCCAATGGCATCCTGGTGGATCCCTTAACCGGCCGCCGTATCGTAAGCGAATGGGCGGACCGCCGGCAGCGGAGTACCGCTATATTTAAAGCCGGGCACCCCTGTGTCGGGATTATGGATGCCCAAGGTGCAGGAGATGACCCCCAAAGCCTGGAAAAATGTATTAAGACCGGAAAGGTATATGAATTCGACAGCCTGGCAAGTCTCTCCAAGACCTTTAAAATACCGCATGATACATTTATTTCCACAGTGACAGCGTACAACAAAATGATCCAAAAAGGCCAAACAGATCCGTTTGGCAAATCCTTGGGAGCTGCGCAACGGATATCCAATCCGCCTTTTTTTGCCATGTACTTGTGGCCGAAGGTGCATTACACACCGGGAGGGGTGGGAATCAATACCAACGCACAGGTGATTGATGTTTGCAGCCGGCCGATTCCCAACCTTTACGCAGCCGGTGAAGTGTGTGGCGGCATTCACGGCGCGGATCGGCTGGGGAGTTGCGCACTTACCGAATGCCTTGTTTTCGGACGGATCGCAGGCCGAAACGCTGCCCAAATTCCGGGATAATTAAACCCATATAAAGCTGCTGCACGTCTATGCTTTGTCCTCTTCAAACAGCCGTGCAACGTCCGGGGGCAGAGCCGGCAGTTCCAGGGTGACCGTTCTGTCCTTATCCGTGAATTTGAGGAAATAGGCGTGCAGGCCCATGGATTCAAACCGCTTCCGGGTCTTTAAGAAATCAAGGGCTCTGGGGGAGCCGTACCGGGGATCTCCCACAACAGGATGGCCGGCCAGTTTGGCATGGCGGCGGATTTGGTGCTTGCGGCCAGTGAATAATTCGATGTCCAGAAGGCTGTAATGGCGGGATTGGTCCAGAACCCTGTAGCGGGTCAGGGCCTTGACCCGTTTTCCCCGGCCCCGGGGATCTGTTCTGCCGCCGGCGGATTTGGTCAGGGGGGTATCCCAGGTGCCCCGGGTCTGGCCGGGATGATCAAAATGTCCGTGGACCAGGGCTTTATAACGTTTTGTGACCTTTCCTCCTGCAAAAAGGCGCGAGAGGCGGGGCAGGGTGTCCCGGTCCGTGGCCACAAGAAGAAGGCCCGAGGTCTCCTTGTCCAGGCGGTGCACGGGCTGGCGTATTTCAGTGCTACCGGGGGTTAAGTGTTTCTGAAGTTCCTTTATCACATCTTTGCCCGGATCGTTATGGACACTCATGCCCCCGGGCTTTTCCAGGCAGATCCACCCTTGTCCGTGTTCTATGATTTTGATGTTTTCTTCCATGGCAGGCCATTTTATCCCATCCCGGGCCGGGGGTCAAAAGACAATGAAGGGCAGGGGCAACTGACAAATTCCAAGAAAGAGAAAGACTATCCAATGATGATCATACGGCATCCCTGCCACCATTAAAGAAGATTGACAACAGCTAAAGCATCCCTATAGTTTGGGTCTTGTTTGAACACTATTATTAGGATGATGCAAAGATGATCGACCCGGATGCCATAGGCCGTCTCAAAGAAATTGTGGGCAAGGATAGGTGTTATGATTCCCCTGAACAACTGACCTGTTATTGTTATGATGCCTATTTCGAAGAGGCTATGCCTGACCTGGTTTTGTTTCCCTGTAACCGGGATGAGGTGTCCGGCATTTTAAAAATATGTTCCGCCCGTAAGATCCCGGTGACGGCCCGGGGGGCGGGTACTTCGGTATGCGGGGCCAGCATCCCGGCCAAGGGCGGTGTGGTCTTGTGCTTTTCGAAAATGAACCGGATTATTGAGATCAATACCAAAGAACGGTATGTGATTGTGGAACCTGGTGTGGTGAATGCCGACCTTCAAAAGGCCCTGGCCCCGTTCGGTTTCTTTTATCCCCCGGACCCCGGCTCCATGGCCGTGTCCACCATTGGCGGCAATGTGGCCCAGAACGCCGGCGGCCCCAGGTGCCTTAAATATGGGGTAACGGTGGATTATGTTTTGGGCATGGAGGTGGTGCTGGCATCGGGCAAGGTGGTGCGCTTTGGCAGCCGCAATGTCAAGGATGTTACCGGCTACCGCCTCTCCAGCCTGTTCTGCGGGTCCGAAGGGACGTTGGGCATGGTCACCTCTGTGATCCTTAAAGTTCTGCCCCAGCCGGAGAGCGTGTCCACGCTGCTTGTCACCTTTGATGATCTGGATAATACGGCAAACGCCGTGGCCGATATCATTGGTGCCGGTATTCTGCCGGCGGCATTGGAGTTGATGGATAAGACCACCATCCGGACTGTTGAAGAAAATGCCCATATCGGGCTGCCGGTGGATGCCGAAGGTACCTTGCTCATCGAAGTGGACGGGGTAAAAGAGGCATGTGACAAAGAGATACAAAAAATTTCCGAAAAACTTGAAGCCAACGGGGCTGTAAACATTGAGATTGCCAAAACACAAGAGGACCGTGAAAAACTCTGGCAGGCC
>JAKSBO010001155.1 GCA_022361095.1 Desulfobacterales bacterium
ACCCCGGTTTCTAAAACCACCTTCCTCAAAGAAATTACCCGGTGTAAGAAGAACAAATGGTCCATACTCACTAAAGAATTCACTTTTAAATGCAAATCCATGTTTGATTTTAATCCTTGTTCCAAGCGCACACTCGTGCCACTCCTTCTCATTCCGAACCGGATCACCAAACATCTCCAAAAACACACTTTTAAGCAATTCATCCAGTTGTAGCAGGTGGTGTTTGCGCCGGGTGATCAGGGCTTCCACTTTGCCCAGCAAATGGGCGATACGGATCTGGTCGTTGAGGGGTGGGAGGGGGATTTTTATTTTATAAACATCGTTACGGTTTAATCCTGGAATCGCAGCAGATCGACTAAGTTCTGGCAAGCGTAATGTTTTTAATAATCGGAAAAACCATTTCAGGTCAACATCGAAATTCTTTTTTAACTTGATGAAATATGTAGTATCAATGGGCCAAGAAGGTTTTTCTACATAATGTACTTCACCAACAGATCCTTTTCGCCCCACAATGATTGTTTTACCACTGATAAGGCTTTGATCGTGGTGACCAACTATTCCGTTTGCCCCATACACAGGAATATCACCTGCCATCCGTTTGTCTTTGCGGAGTGATTTTCCATACTTTAGTTCGCATAATTGACCGATAGATACAAATTTCACACTATCATCCCCCGCAACTCCAGCAATCCCTTCATAATCCCACCCTCAACCTTCGCCAGCACCTCGTCATCCACTTCCCCCACTTCCGATTTGATCAGGCGACCCAGAATAACAGACGGCGCATCATATTCAATCTCTTCAAACAGCTCCTCCCTGTATCGGCTGAAGCTTAAGTCATAACCTTCCTTCTTGATCTCTTCACGGGGTACGGCAAACCAGTTCTGTGTTCTGTCCCATTTGGCGGTGTTGTCACGGGCATGGAATTTTTCCACAATATCCTGAAGATCCCCGAACCCCTCTTTTTTGGTGCGCTTGTCATCCAGGGAATAGCCGTCGTCGGTCATGTTGTAAAACCAGACCTGTTCTGTGGCGGGTTTGGTGACCTTGTCTTTTGGGCCCCAGACTTTGGCAAATACCAGAATGGCCGTGGCAACACCGGCATAGGGCTTAAACACCCCGCTGGGCATGGCGATCACGGCTTTGAGATCGCAGCGGTCGAGCAAAATCTGCCGGACCGTTTTAAAGGCCTTGCCGCTGCCGAAGAGAACGCCCTGGGGGATGATCACACCGGCGGTGCCCCCTTTTTTCAGGAGGTGATAGATGTTTTCCAGAAACAGCAGCTCCGATTTGGTGGTGCCTGCCTGGAACCGTTCGTTGATGTCCCCCTTGTCCACACTGCCGGTAAAGGGCGGGTTGGCCATGACTATGTCGTAACAGGATTCCTCATCAAAACTTTTGCTGAGGGTGTCTTTATAGTCGAGTTGGGGTTCATCAATGCCGTGCATCATCAGGTTCATCAGTCCCAGACGGACCATGGTGCCGTCGATGTCAAAGCCGAACAGGGAGGTGTCGAGAATGGCCTGGGCTTCAGCGCTCAGGGCGGCGGCAACTGAGGTTCGGACAAAACCGTCGTCGTCCGGTTTTAGCTTTTTTAACCTGTCTTTTGACTCCATATGGGTCACCACATATTGATAGGCACCCAGCAAAAAACCGGCAGTTCCGCAGGCCGGATCGCAAATTCTGTGTCCAAGCTTTGGCTGTACCAGTTCAGCCATGAGTTTAATTATATGGCGGGGTGTTCGGAACTGGCCGTTTTTACCGGCACTGGCGATTTCCGACAGCAGATGCTCGTACACATCCCCTTGGATGTCCTGAAACTTATCCCCATCTTTCTCCATGATGGTATAAATCTCATCAATGGTTTTGACCGCTTCCACCAGAAGCGAGGGTTTGGGGATAATAAAGACGGCATTTTTCATATGGTGGGTGAATTTGGATTCGGTGCCGTTCATGTCCTTTAAAAACGGGAACACCTTGCCCTGCACATGGGAAAGCATTTCCTCCGCCGGCATGTGCTTGAATTCGCTCCAGCGCAGGTCACGCCGCTCAACACCGACGTCTTTTAAGAGTTTTTCTTTATCCTTTTGGGTCTTTGCCTCTTCAACTTTTTTGCGGTGCTCAGGCGGAACCCAGATTCCTTCAAACTTCGAGGTGTAAGGTTCGCCTGTCCATTCGGCATCAGACTGCTTTTTGAGATCCTGCTCATCCAGCCGTTTCATGAACAACAGATAGGTGATCTGTTCGATGGCTGTGAGAGGGTTTGATATGCCGCCCGCCCAGAATTTGTTCCAGAGCTGGCCGATCTTGCTTTTCAGTTCTGCATTGTGTTGCAGCATTGCTTTGTCCTTTTTCAACCACGGAAAACACGGAATTCACGGAAGGGTTAAAAAGTTATAAATTAACATTCCGTGCCATCCGTGTTTTCCGTGGTTTATAAAATTAGCCTGTCAATCTGTACTTTCGGGTGGCTGCCGAAGTTGATCAGCAGGCCCAGCCTCAAACCGGTCGCCTTCAAATAATTCAATACCTGTGCTTTATGCTCCGGGGCAACGGCTTTCACCGCTTTCAGTTCGACAATAATCGCTTCATAACAAATCAGATCCGGCTTATATGTCTGCCGTAGCTGTTTGCCCTTATAATTCAATGTCAATTCCGGTTGAGATACAAAGGGAATGCCCTTTGAGGAAAGCTCGTTTTCAAGGCACTCCTGGTACACGGGTTCTAAAAAGCCTGAACCCATCTCTCTGTATACCTCGAAGACAGCACCTCTTATGGCAAAACTTTCTTGCTCAAGCAGCAATTGACCCATTTTCATTTTGTCCTTTTTTCAACCACGGAAGACACGGAATTCACGGAAGGGTTAAAAAGTTATAAATTAGCATTCCGTGCCATCCGTGTTTTCCGTGGTTTATTAACATCGTCTATTACTTTCCTTGTTTTAAAGACGTTTTCAGGGTGCTTCCTTTTTCCGTAAGCCGGTATTTCTGCTTGCTGCTTCGCGGTTTGTCCGGGATGGTCATTTCGATGACACCTGCCGTCAATCCGGGTCTGAGATACAGCAGCCGAAAGTTTTTCTCCGCCTTCAGATTGAGAGCCGCCTGCAATGAAGCACGATCCATCTCCCCTTGCAGTACCGCCAACAGACGTCTGACTTCGGGTGTAACTTCGGGTGTGACTTCGGGTGTGACTTCGGGTGTGACTTCGGGGGCGGCCGTTCCTTTGCCCT
>JAKSBO010001090.1 GCA_022361095.1 Desulfobacterales bacterium
GGGACGTAAAAGGTCCAGCCCGTATCCGGGAATCCGTCCGAAAACAAGGAGACAATGGCAATCAAGCCCCCAAGCATGTAGAGATACCAGGAGAGCAGGTTAAATCGGGGGAAAAAAACATCATCGGTGCCGATCTGTATGGGTAAAAAGAAATTACCCAGGGATGCCGGCAGGGCCGGTATGATAAATAAAAAAATCATGATCACCCCGTGAAGGGTAAAGGCCGAGTTATACACATCGGCATTCATCAGATTCTCCCCGGGAAACATCAGTTCCAAACGAATCAGGCCGCCAAGGACAGCGGCCAGACAAAACCAGAACAGGATCGCAAACAGATACATCAAGCCGATTCGCTTGTGGTCCATGGTGATCAGCCAGGACAACACCCCCTTGAACCGGGAAGGATTGGGGCTTTCAAAAAAAGATGCAGCAGATTCCATGATCTATGCCTCCGGGCGGCCGGACAGGAGATGCCGCCATGATTGACCTCGCGGGAAATTTTGATATGAAAGTCTGGATAAGATACGCAGAGCTTTCAACCTTTGTTGCGGGGCCGGCCCGGGTGCTGAGACACCAGGCCGGCCCATGGCCGTTATTTGTGCTGCCGTCCCCGCCTGGATCTTTTAGGTAAAATAAGAAAAACGAAAAAAAGTGCAAGCGCGGCAACGATTACCCCGCCGACAATGGGGAACATGCGAAATACATATGTTCTGTTTTCAGGATCGTAATTAAAGCAAAAGGAGAGCACCCCCCGCTTGATGGAAACCCCGGGTTCGCCCTTCATGGCCTCGTTAAGGGCCATACCCACATCAAAGGCCAGGAACCGGGGGCCGTAAAGATAACGGATGATACGCCCCTGGCCCGACAACACGATCATGACATTGGGGTGGATGTAGTTGTTTTTGCCCTGTTTGACAAAATAGAACCCCAAAGACCGGGTCAGTTTAAGTATTTCAGGCCTCTCTCCCACCAGGTAGACCCACTTGGCCGGGTCCATTTTCCGCTGGAGCATCTGTGCATAGTTCTGCTTGGCGGTTTTGGCCATGGCGGCATCTTCATCGTCGCTGAAGCTTAAGGTCACCACGTTGAAATCCTCACCCGGAATATCTGAAATCCGGTCCAGAACCCGGGTCAGCTCGGCCTGAAGAATATTGCAGACCGAACTGCACATAAAGAAAATGGGCAGAATCACCACGGGTTTGTCAAAAAGGGTTTTAAGATCAACGCTTTGGTTGTTCTCATCTTTTAGCTGCGCCGAAAAATCAATGGTTTCACCCAGGCGTTCGTCCACATACACCTTGGCCGCGATCTCTTCTGCGGGCATGGGGGTCTCCATCATCATCTTGTGATGGTCATGCCCCATCTTTTCCGATTCGGCCTGGGATGCATAGGCACACGGGCATAAACATCCCCATATGACCGAATACAGGACCAAAAGCCCGATCAGCCGGTTCTTCATTATTTAACCTTTTTGCTTTCGCCCGAGGTGAAGTTCACCTCATAAGAACCTCTCCAGGCATGTCCCCGGCGAAAGGAGTCCGCCCCGGAACCGTAGGCCAGCATAATGGGATACATGCTGTTTACTTCAATGGATTTATCCCATTGCTCATCACTGCCCAAAGGCAGGGAAAACCAGATACTGGTCGTCCCGTCAACTTCGCTGCCCTGGGGATTTTGCACATGGTTTTTGCCCCCCAACTTCTCATCGGAACTGTGTCCCCGCTTTTTGTCGCCGTAATGATCAACAATTTTAACCTTGCCTTTTTTAACGGCACCAAGTATAAAATCCGCCCCTTTCATGGCATCTTCAGGCCCGAATCCAATGCCCACCCAGCCTTGGGTAGGCGCCGTGAGCTTAAGGTGAATCATGGTTTCATCCAACCGCCACTGGACAGTCATTTTTTCAGCCGCCAACGAATGCTCATACTCCCCGGCATCTGCTGCAGCAAGCGGAAAACTTAAGCATAAAAAAGATAAAAATCCGATCAACATTTTTTGCATGGCATACTCTCCTTTAGCCAAAAATCAGTTCGCCGCCGGAATATCCTAATCCCACCGCCAGCAGAATTAATACAAAATACAACAGCGTTACCCAGTTCAATTTTGGGTTCTCCGGGTCATCCTTGACCACAACGGCGATCAGGACAATCCCCAATACCAGTGCCAGTATCATTTTAAGAATAATTAATCCCTCCCACTCCCCGCCATACCGATACTGCCAGTCCATGATCCCCGTCAACACTGTAGGAAACAATCCGAGCAATCCCAAAATGACGCAGTGATATCCTGTTTTGGCCAGCATTTTCAGTTTGGGTAACAATGAAGCGAACCGAAAAACCACCGCACCCATAACCATTCCCATGGGGATATGGGTAAAGGCAGGGTGGACAGGATGTGTGAAGCCAACTTGGTTCAAAAAGTCAAAGACCATCTCAATCATAAAATCCCCCTGTACAAATTGTAATGCGTTACGAGTTTAAATTTGACGTTCTTGTAAAACCGGAAAAAGCGAATTTAACTGCCGGATTTCTGCATCTATTCGTTCTCCGGCTTGCGAGAAGTTATGATAAAGTTATAAAATTCATAAAGGGGTAAGTCAATAGGAGAAAAAAAACCCAAATCCTTCCCGGGTTGACAACCCGGCTGATCAGCTATAAAAATTGCCATTTTTACCAAGATTATAAAAGGAAGCTGAATATCGTGGAAACCCTTTGCCGGAAACAAAAAGGCCCGGAAAACGAAAAACAAATACTTGCAGACATTCACCGCTGCATTGATGTCCTGGAAACCCTGGCTGAACGGTCTGATATTTTAGCAAAGTTATCCGAAGCCAACCGCATTGCCTTGATTAAGGCCGCCGGAAAAATATCCAGGCCGGACAGGGCTGAAATAAAAAAACGCAACAAGGAGAAAAAGCGTCAGATGCGTCTGGCCGTTGCGGCAAAAGAGAGGCAGCTCAGAGCCCGGACAGGCATTAGAAAGGCCAGGGAGGCCTCTGTGTTTAAGGCACCGCCTCAAATTGAAGGGCCGGCACTTGAAAGCCCCATCGCACCGGAATGCCTTGATTCTCCCCGCAACTGCTATGTATGCAAAGCTGAATTTACATCGCTTCACCATTTTTATGACAGCATGTGCCCTGAATGTGCAAAATTCAACTATCAAAAACGGTTCCAGACCGCTTCCCTTGAAGGAGATATTGCCGTCATCACAGGGTCCAGGCTTAAAATCGGATACCAGGCCACCTTGATGATGCTCAAAGCCGGGGCCCGGGTGATTGCCACCACACGCTTTCCCAGGGATTCCGCCTTAAGATTTTCCAAAGAGCCCGATTTTGACCAATGGGGTGACAGACTCCATATTTATGGGCTTGATCTGCGCCATATCCCCAGCGTAGAGCTGTTTTGTGACCATATCAGACAAACATACCGCCGCCTTGATATTTTGATTAATAATGCAGCCCAGACCGTTCGACGCCCGCCTGGGTTTTATGCCCACCTGATGGACACCGAACAACAAGAGATTTCATCCTTGCCTTCTAAAGCGGCAAAAACCTTAGACCATTACCGGGACTGCCTGGCCCGGGTAGCAACCGGCATTGCCGGTGATGTGGGTAAAGAAAATGCATTGCCGGTCTCCTGGAGCGGCAATGTCCCCGGTATCGGGCTGCGTCAATCGGCCCGACTCTCCCAGATCCCCTATTCCTATGACCACAGTTTAGATGCCCCCCAGGTATTTCCCCAAAAAGCGCTGGATGCAGATCTTCAGCAGGTGGATCTTCGAAAAACCAACTCCTGGCGGCTGAAGCTGGGGGAAATAGAAACTGCAGAGATGCTGGAAATTCAACTGGTCAACAATGTGGCCCCCTTTGTCTTGTGCAACCGGCTGGCCCAGATGATGAAATCTAGTTTTACCGGTCAAAAACACATCGTCAATGTCTCGGCCATGGAGGGCAAATTCCTGCGCTTTAAGAAGGGCAGCCGCCATCCCCACACCAATATGGCCAAGGCCGCATTAAACATGCTGACCCATACGGCTGCCGAGGATCTTGCCAAATACGGCATCTACATGAATGCCGTGGATACCGGGTGGGTCACGGATGAAGATCCGGCACAGCTTGCCAAACTAAAACAAGAGCGCCATGATTTTCAGCCCCCCTTGGATATTGTGGATGGAGCAGCCCGGATCTGCGACCCTTTTTTCCACGGGATTTTAACGGGAAAACATTGGTGCGGAAAATTTTTAAAGGATTATTTTCCCATAGACTGGTAGGCCTCTTCCAGGGCCAAAAAGTCGGCAATCGCACGGTGAACCCGTACGGATTCACTGCCTGAAAGAATATTGTGACAGTCCGTGTTAAAGAAAAAGAAATCTTTCCGGCTGGAACGGACAAGCTTAAACAATTTTTCTGCGTTGGCCGTGTTGCTGTGAAACTGTTTGCCGGACTGCAGGAATAAAAGGGGCGCAGTAACAAACGGCAATCTTTTTTCCAGATGTTTTATCAATGTTTCAAGCGATTTCATGCCCTTGGCGGGATTTTGCTTGTAACATATTGAGCAGGTATCTTCCATGCCCTTTTCTTTGTCATCAAGACCGGCCTCAACAAACCGGGCCTTTTGCAGCATACGCAGCCAGAACTCACCGGCGGTAAATGATCGCCACCCCTTATCTTTGACATTCAACGGCGGGGATACGGCAAACACACCGGCAATTTCCGGTATACGGGAGGCCAACTCAAGGGCAAGGGCGGAACCTGTAAAAAATCCGCCGATAAAGACCGACGGCGTTCTGTGCTTTAAAATGATATACCCCTCTTCCACGCTGTCAATCCAGTCCTTATAATTTGTCCGGGCAAGGTTTTCAGGTGTGGTGCCGTGCCCTTTAAGCCGGGGCACAAAAACAGTGTATCCAAGTGAACTGAGAAAATCAGCCAAAGGCTCCATCTCTTTAGGGCAGGCCAGATAATTGTGAATTAAAAGAATGCCGGGTTTGCCTTGATCCGGGTCTAAAAGAACAGGCTTGCCCGCCTCTTTCTTAAATCCTTGCCCTGGGGCATCAAGTTGTGCGTAATCACGATCATAGTCATTCAAGACTTTCGCCGCCAGGCCATGACGCATCTGCTGATCAATTTCATCGGCACTCTTTTCTGCAATGGACCTGATAAGCATCACAATATCCTGAAGCGGCTCAACTTCATTGGCAACCACATAAAGGGGATTTTCCATTCTAACCCCCTGGAAGCCGGTTCCTGATGCAAACTTTTCCTGTCTTTTAAAGAGCTTGCCTTGTTTTTTATAAAGCACCCCGGTTTCAAGGGCAGTGTCAAGAAATTCGGCAAACCTTTTGTGTTTATCATCGGTCAACAGATGAATCTGGTTCTCATAAAAATCGCTGTGGAGACAGCGGCCGGTCTCCATGAGTTTCCGGGTAATTGCAAGATAAGCCCGGCATCGTAAATCATAGGGATCAATGCCCTGGGATGGCGCCGGCATATACTTGATTAGACAGGTAAAGATATGATCATAGTTAATGGAAGTCTTGCCGTACACATCGGCCATGAATCTGTGGAGAATCTCCCGGCTCGCAGACTTTACAACAGGGGCGGAGCACATACGTCTGCTGAAAGAAATTTTCCGCCTTGATGTCAGATCGCTCTCAATAAATGAATTGTTAAGATAATCCGAAATTTTTATGGGCTCTGCAAACCGGATATCAACCTGGACCCCGGATAGAATCATACCGCCCTCGGTCATCAGCTCATCCATCACCTGCTGGGAGGGGTTTTCCATAAGCTTTTTGGCAAGGGAAGAGAGCAGATTCTCTTTTGCCCGCATGGGATAATAGGTGATATTTGTGGGCACCATATAAGTCGTTTGGCTTAAAACCTTTTCCGGATCCTTGATTTCAAACCAGTCGATGAGGCGTTTAAACTCTTCGGGGTTGATGGTTTTCATTCGCCGGAGCCGTTCCCGGTAAAATTCACTTTGAAGTGCAATCACCGCAGCCCCGGAACGGGGCCGGTGAACAAGCTTATCAACCTCAAATTCAAATGTGCCGTTATTGACAAGCTTTTTATTTTTCACCATTCTTCCTTCCGGAAAAATGATCCATGACGCGTCGCCGTCTAAAAGGGTTTTGGTAATAAGGTAGTTCCGATTCGGATCCTTGGTGGAGATGGCCCCCATGACATCCAGAATGTTTTTCAGCCCGCCGGCAAAGAGATCGGCATGGGCCAGGGACCATATTCTTTTTTTCGTTATATTATAAAGATGATACGGTAAAAAAATCGTTTCGATTCTAGTGAAATGGTTGGCGATAAATATAACGGACCCTTCCGGAATCTTCTCCCGGCTATGAACGGTTATCCGGGCTTTGGAAAGCCCGGATAATGCCTTAAGGGCATATCCGGACATGAAATATGCAAATTTGTTCATATTGTCCCCTTTTTTAGGGCTATGAAAATTTTAAGATCCGCCAATAGAGCCATGGATTTTATTGTTTTCATGGCCTTTACACCATCATCAAGAAAGGTATCGATCCGGATCCAGGCTATACCTGGGTATGAACATCTTGGGATGATTATAAAGGCCATGGGCCGGCCTAGTCAATCAACATATAGGTCCAGCCCGCAACAAAACGTAAAAATCATTCAGAAACGTATGGACTTCTATTCGCCCTCTTTGGAATAACTACGAAGTATAAGACCCTGGGGCAGGCTCTCCCCAAAAATGGACGCTTCATCCGCCGACTCAATGGGAACGACGGTCTGAATCATATCCTTGGACTTTTTAGGCGCCTGCATCTGCCCAAGCCAGTGGACCATTGTTTGAATAATATCCCGGGAAACATCACGGGTCCGATCCCCGGTCTTTCTGAGAATATGGGCCAACGCCGGCGCGATCGGGTCCTTGGGCGTCCAGTTGACGTTTATCAATCTATTGGTCCATTTCTCGGCCTCTTTTGCCGGAACCACCCTATCCACAGAGCCGTAAAGAAGCTCCCTGGCACCGAGCCTGGACAGCGCCCAAAACATCTGATGCGGCGTTTTGCCCGGCTTCAACCGGGGAATCAGCTTTTTTGACAAAGCGATTTTGTCCTTTACCAACAGGCGTTCCATATTTGCTGCGGCCATCCACACTTCGGTCATCTCCTGCCTGGGCACTTTTTTACCGGCACCGTTATTTGCCGGTAAATAACCGGAGACATCCTGGAAAAACTGCCGTTGCTGACCAGCGGTCAGGCCCCCTGCAATGCGCCGGCAAAAAATCCACCACTCAACGGCATTTTGCTTGGCTTTAGGAAACAGGCTTTTCTGCAAATACACTTTCCACAGTTTCGGCATACGCCCCTCATCAAAGGCATCGCCAAAGCCGGGCCGAATGCAGAATCCGGTTAAATTCAACCAGCGCACTTCGTGTTCCGGGCTGTTTGCCCGCCATTGAGCATTTTCAATCAGATGATCGGCCGCGGCCCGGAGGAGAGACAACGGCCATTTGTTTCTCTTTGTCTCCACCAGCTTTTCTATGCTTTTGACAACTGAAGGCAACCGGGGGCTGCCGGCGGGTCCGGAAAAGGCATCCGTCAACAGATCACGGACACGGTTTACCGTATCGTCATCATAGACTTCGCTCTCGCCGGTCTCTCCGGCCTGGGGTTCACGCAATTGAAACTGGAGTTTCCAACGATGGGATGAAACGCTTGAACGGCACCACATGGCAAGGGTTCCCATCTCTGTATATTCCGCTTCAACCTTGACCGGAATCCGTTTTGAATCCCCGGTTTTTCCAAATTTAATGATGGTTTTCAAAGGCGGCAGCGGTGTCATGGAATCATCCACCGGGAGAATATCGCCGCTTTTATCACCGGACCTGAAACTGGAGCTGAACATTGAAAAAACAACCGGCTGGTTGGCGACAACCTCAAATTCCATCTGGGGAAGCCGGATCAGCGACCCCTCATCCAGGCCGCGCTCCACAACGCACAATACGTTTTCACACCCAGCCTCTTTGGAATGATCCCCAGCAACACCAATGTAATAGCTTCTCGGGCTGCCGCTGCCCACACGTACCCCGATACCTTGTTTGACAAGGCCATAGTAAGAGGCCCCCAAGGCAACGGAAAGATCCGGATCACTATTATCCAGCACTGTGGGCAGTGCCTGATCCTCACAGGAGAACCATTTTCCGATGGCCGACCTGATTTTATTTTGAAACACGGCGGGTTTCAGCGAGCCGCCATTAAACAAAATATGATCCGGTATGGGGTCCTTACCCAAAGCCGCTTTAACGGTTTCCCGATGACGCTCTAAAAACCACCCGATATGACGGGTAATTGCAGGTTCCTGCTCATAGGGCAGCCCGAATTCCGCGATTGCCTTTCCCGCTTTTTTGGGATTGGCAACACTGGGCGCCACCTCCGGGAAAAAGCCGTTGCACAAGATATCTTCCAGCTCATCTTTTTCAAGATCCGCTGACAATGTATTTGCGATAAGGGAGCGTCCCTCTCCGCGTAAAACGATTCTGGCACGGTTTTCATCACCGGCTTTATTGTCTTTGCCGGCCAAAAGCAGGGTCTCTTTGGCGGACCGGCATTTATAGCTCAGTGTTTTCCACTGATCCGCAGTAAGGTTTGCCTTCTGTTTGAATTTTGATGCCACATAGCGGGCCAGGGTCAGGTCAATGTTATCCCCGCCTAGAATGAGGTGATCCCCCACAGCCACCCGTTCAAACCGCGGACTGCCCTCAGCCTCTTTGAGTGAGATCAGGGTAAAGTCGGTGGTTCCCCCGCCCACATCGCACACAAGGATCAGATCGTCTGCCTTGACATGGGACTGCCAGTCATGCTCATGGCGGGTCACCCAGGCATAAAATGCGGCAAGGGGCTCTTCCAGCAGGGTGATATTTTTGCTGAATCCGGCATCTCTTGCGGCCTTTAGCGTATATTCACGGGCCGCTTCATCAAATGACGCCGGAACGGTGATGACGGTAAATTGATTTTCAAGAAAGAGATCTTCGTCTTTAACAAAGTGGTTCCATGCCTTTCGAATATGCCTTAGATATTCGCTGGTCGCCTTGACCGGGGATATTTTATCCACATTCTGTGATCCCCACGGCAGAATCGGGGCTTCCCGGTCGGCCCTGGAATGACACAGCCAGCTTTTGGCGGATGACACCAGCCGGGATGGAATCTGGGAACCATGCTCCCTTGCAAACACACCGGCAAACAGGTCGCTCTCCTTTTTCCAGGGATGCCTTAATGATTCTTTGGAGACATCGTACTCTCCCGGAATATATAAAAAAGAGGGCAGCACGGGGACAGGGGTAAACTCACCCGGTCCGGTCAATTGAGGCACCTTGAAAACGTTTATGGCATTTCCGATGCCCCCACCGGCTTTATGTGTCTCCAGGCTTGTCAGATCAGCGTATGATACCGCCGAATTGGTCGTTCCCAGGTCTATGCCGACCACATACCGTTTGTCTTGAAAATCCACTATATTCTCCTGCCCGTCACTACGCCTTGGGCCTTACATTCAGCTCCAAACGCCATTTTCTTTCATCATCCCGTGCGCAGGCCCAGAATTCAAGCGTGCCGATCTCGGTCACCTTCACTTCAAACGTGACAGGTATAAACCCTTCATCCGTTCCCTCAAGCTCGGTTTCAATGGCGGTCAAATCTGTGATTCCCCCATCCTCCCAATTATCGATCACATCACCGAGCCGATCATCGGGCCGGTTGGGAGAACTCATGATATCAAATGTCACCTTCTCACCCACCACCAGATTAAACAGCCGGTCCTTGCTCTCTGCCTGGCTGCCGTCTTCCATGCCGAAGGGGGCAATGCAAAGGGCCCTGGTGGGCATGGCAAGCCCTGGAATGGCAGGCATGGCCGCTTCAATGGCCATATAGTAAGACATCCCGAGTCCTCCGCGTATTTTAATGCCCTCTCCGCGGGCGGCCTGGCCAAAATAAGATGCGCCCCAGGCCACGGACAAATCAAAATCAACCGCATTGATCTGCCGGATTTCTCCAGTGCCGGCGGTGGTATGCCACTGCCTGAGCACATCCAGAATCCGCTCTCTGATCATAGGGGATTTCATGACACCGCCGTTAAATACGACGGCGGTGGGCAGCCTCGGATTTCCCTGGTTATCGGTATGGGAGGATATGAATTGGGCCAGATGCCGGGTAATGCCCGGATCGGCTTCATATAAAAGTCCGAACTCCTTCATACCGGCGGCGCTGCTTTTGGCAGGCGTGTCATCCAGACTGCATTTGGGAAAAAAACCATCCAGCACAACCTGCTGTATATCCTCAAGTTTCAAGCTCACTTTGATGGTTCCGGCGATCAGGCCCGACCCTCTTCCCAAAACCGTTACGGGATATTCATCCGGGCCGCCGGATGAAAACAAGCTCTCTTTGGCTTTTCTGCAGGAGTGAACAAGCCCCCTCATCTGCCAGTCATCCAGTTTCTGTTTCTTTTCCCGCAACTGGGCCGCAAGAAAGTAGGAGAGTGTTAAATCCAGGTTGTCGCCCCCCACA
>JAKSBO010000911.1 GCA_022361095.1 Desulfobacterales bacterium
CTTTTTTTACAACCAAAGAAATGGCCCTTGGATCCGGTTTAGGGCTCTCTACTGTTTATGGAATTGTCCGCCAGAACAACGGCAGTATCAACGTATCCAGTCAGCCGGGCAAAGGGTCGATGTTTACTATTCTGCTTCCTGAACACAAAAAAACGGCCAAGGCGGAGGGGTGCCTTTGTCATAACAAAGTGTCGGACAGGCGATGCGCAACCATCCTTTTAGTGGAGGATGAAAAAGCGCTGCTTGATTTAGGCCGCCGGATGCTTGAGCAAATGGGATATTCGGTATTAGCGACACATTCGCCTAAAGAGGCGATCCGCATCGCTGCCGGGCATCCAAAGCCCATACAATTACTTATCACGGATGTTATCATGCCTGAGATGAATGGCTATGACCTTGCAAACAACCTGATAAAAGATCATCCCCGGCTCCAATGCCTCTATGTATCTGGATATCCGGAAGAGACACTCTCTTCCAAGAAAACACTGGAACCGGGGACTCATTTTCTCCCCAAGCCTTACAGGAAAGAAGATTTGGAACGTATGCTTAAAATTTTTTTAAACCCGTTGACGGATTAAAAAAAGCTAAGCGTTTTAAGATCCTGCCGGTCACATAATACTTTTCCCCATGACGGATAATGTGAGTTCAACAGCAAGCCTGGCGGTTTTATTGGCACTGTCGAGAATGGGATTGATCTCCACCAGATCCATGGATGTAATTTTTCCGGAATCCGCCAGGATTTCCATTAACAGGTGTGCCTCCCGGTATGAGATTCCTCCCGGCACGGGTGTGCCGACACCCGGGGCTTCCAGCGGATCAAGGGCATCCATGTCAATGGACAGGTGAATGCGTTTCAGATGGGCAAATTTCATTAACGCCTTGTTTGCAACGGCACTGATCCCGGATTCATCTATTTCCCTCATGGAAAAGACGGTAATGCCCGAGGACTTTAACCGCTGCTTTTCTTTCTGATCCAGATCCCGCTGTCCGATCATGACCACATGCTCAGGCATGACTTTGACGCCTGGAGAACCGACATTCAGCAATGGATCATACCCTTCTCCGGTCAATACGGCCAGGGGCATACCATGGATATTGCCGGAGGGAGAGGATTGCGGCGTGTTAAAATCTCCATGGGCATCAACCCAAATCAAACCCGCCGGTTCATGATGGGTTGCGGCTGCCACCGTTCCGATGGATATGGCGTGGTCTCCGCCGATAAAAAGCGGAAACCGCCCTTCCTCTATGGCTGATTTTCCCGCATCATAAGCAGACATGCAGATCTGAGTAATTTCTTTTACATAATCGGTTTTTTCAGATTTGGTTATGGCGTCATCATCCCGGATAGGAATGCGGATATCTCCTTTATCAACGACCTCATGACCAAGGGCCCTTAATTTCTGAATCAGGCCGGTGTATCTGACGGCTGCAGGTCCCATATCAACACCGCGAAGTGATTGCCCAAAATCCATCGGGATACCAATAATACTGATTTTCTTGCACATTATCTGTCTCCTCCTGACTAACGGCCATGGGCTGGCCTGACATATCAACGATGATCTCACAGCCCACAAAAAAACATGAAAGCAACTTAGCACCTTAAACGATTAATACCGGAAACAATCAAACCATTTAATCTAACGGTGCACATGAATTTTACTCATAAAAAAACAAGATGAAAAGAGTTGAGTTACAATGCATCAAAATGTAAGCCATACGCCCGGCGATTCCCGGGGCAACGGCATACGGAAACCTGGACGGGGAATAACCGCCTTTAATAAAGAAATTTTCTTAAATTACATTGACTTGGCAGGGGTTAACCGATACTATTTAATCGTTCACGCTCATAACGCACCGCCAGCATTCATACATTCAGTTATCCTCCGGATACGACGTGCCCCAAGAGATATCGCGATTCCGGCCGTTTATCCGGGCCACATCAAACATAAGGACCGTTCGTGACGATATGGCAACATACCGCATGACGAATTTCCTGCCGGGGCGCTCCGGAACATACCGCAATTACAGCGGCGATGTGCCCCATAAACCATCTGCCCGTTTAAAAATCATTGTACATCAATTGTACATCAAGGGAGACGATTAATATGGCCATCAACTTAACACTGGGAAAAAAAATCGGCGGCGGATATACCCTGATCTCCGTCATCCTCGTCTTTGCCGTACTCACCACCATTTACCAGGTCGAAAAGACAACACAGGTCACCGACCGCCTCATGACCCTTCGGGTTCCCACGTCCCAGTCAAGCCTCACCATGCTCAACGGTATCAACCACTCCCTGGCAGCCCTGCGGGGGTGGATTATCCTGGGCATGAATAAATTCAAGGCGGAGAGGGCCAAAGCCTGGTCAGACCAGATTGAATCTTCGTTGAAAAACATGAAGAAATTCTCACACAACTGGACAAACCGCGAGAACATTATGCGGCTCAGAACGCTTGAGACAAAGCTGGCCGACTTTAAAAAATACCAGCAGGAAATCGAAGATATCGCCCAGACCAAGGACAACCAGCCGGCTCTGAAAATTCTGTTTGACCAGGCCGCTCCCCGGGCAAAGGTCATGACATCCAAC
>JAKSBO010000650.1 GCA_022361095.1 Desulfobacterales bacterium
CATTTAGAATTATCAGGTGTTCACTCAGGAGATAGTACTTCCATATATCCGCCGCAATCATTTAGTGAAGAACAACTAGATGAACTTAGATCTATTACTGAAAAAGTATGTACTGGCATGAACGCTATAGGGATAGTCAATATTCAGTTTATATATTGTCATGAAAGCTTCTATATAATAGAAGTAAATCCTAGAGCATCAAGAACTGTTCCTTTTTTAAGTAAGGTAACAGGCGTACCTATGATTGATTTATCTACTAAAGCTATGCTAGGTGTAAAACTTAGTGAGATAGAGGTAGAACGATTAAAGCATGATTATGTATCTTTAAAGGTACCTGTATTCTCTATGGAAAACTTATCAGGTGCAGAGATGATGCTAAGTCCTGAGATGAAATCAACAGGTGAGCTATTGAGTATCGACAAGACTTTAGATGCTGCCCTTTACAAAGCTCAGATTGCTCTTGGATATAAATTAGAGTTTGAACATTTATTTGTATCAGTTAGTGAGCAAGCAAAAAAGCGTATGTCTGGCTTAATAGAAATTCTAAAAGTCATGCCTTGTCAGATATATGCTACAAGAGGTACACATAATATTCTATCTGAACATGGTATTAAATCAGAAGTGATTGAAAAACTAAATGAATCAGAATTAATTTTAGAGAAAATAAAATCTCACGATATAGATATTGTCATTAACATTCCAAGTAAAGGCTTTGATGCTAAAAGAGATGGCTTTAGAATTCGTAGACAAGCAATTGATGCAAGAGTACAATGTTTAACTTCTATAGAATCTGCAACTCGTTATTTTAATGCTTTAATGAAGGAACATGATGATGAAATCTATGATATATGTCATTTATCCTAGGACAGCTTTGCTGTCCTACTTTTTCCTCTAATTAAAATATTGCGACTATTATAATTGATGTTGACACACTATAGAGATGATGATATTATAAACAAGCTGTTGAAAAACGTTTTAAATATTGAAATTTGGGTATGAAAATATTCGCGGAGATTTATTTAAAAAAGATGTTGACAATTAACTTTTAAATTGATAAGATATAAAAGCTGTTGCAACATAAGACAGTAAAAATACACTGAGATTTAACGGAATGTGTAGGAATAAATAAATAAGATTTTTATTAAAAAATAACTTATAATTTACTTGACATTTCAAATTAGAAGTGATATTATTAAAAAGTCGCTGAGATAAGTCATCGCAAGCGATGTAGAACATTGAAAACTGAACAGTATGAGCAAAACAAGCATACCATTTCGAAAGAAATGGCCCAATAGTGGCGTAGCGAAAAGCGAAGTCACACCAAGTTAATTCCGTTTATGAAAATAAACAAATTCAGAGATGAATTAAAATATCAAACCAGTTAGTAACTAAGGTTATTATCTTAAATTTTATTTAAGAGTTTGATCCTGGCTCAGGATGAACGCTGGCGGCGTGCCTAACACATGCAAGTCGAGCGAGAAGGTTATGATAGATTCTTCGGATGATAGATTAACTGGAAAGCGGCGGACGGGTGAGTAACGCGTGGGTAACCTGCCCCATACACAGGGATAGCCATTGGAAACGATGATTAATACCTGATAACACATTTTGATCGCATGGTCGAGATGTCAAAGATTTATCGGTATGGAATGGACCCGCGTCTGATTAGCTAGTTGGTAA
>JAKSBO010000658.1 GCA_022361095.1 Desulfobacterales bacterium
CGAATCCTTCGTACATGGAGGGCACCACTGCAATCTGGGCTTTGGCGTATTCCCGGACAAAGCGCTGGTGGTCAATGCGACCGGTAAAGTCGATATGGCGGGCAAGATCAAGCGTTTTTACCAGGTTTTCGATGCCGCCGTTCTTTTTCGGGGTGCCGATGACCGTCAATGAGACCTCTTTGTGCTTAAGCACCCCTTTGATTGCGTAAAGCAGGTGATACAAGCCCTTTAAGGGCATATCCGCGCTGTTGGTGGCAATGAGCCGCCCGGGTTCTTGTTTTATATGATCCAGGGGGAAGAAATGATCCAGATCAATGCCGATGGGCACCGTTTTAAGTCTTGACGCAGGGATTTTAAATTCTCTGGCAATATCTGCTCTGGAACTGTCCGATACCGTGATAATGGACGGGATTTTTCGGGCAACACGTTTTTGCATGCCGATAAACGAGTACCAGCGAAGGGCTTGAAGCTTTTTATAAAAAGACCTGGTGGCCTTGACCGCCAATCGCCGGTCCACGGTTATGGGGTGGTGGATGGTGGCGGTTACGGGCAGATTCCGGGCAAGGGATAAAATACCGTAAGAAAGGCTTTGGTTGTCGTGGATAATGTCGTAGTTTCTTGTGCGGCCCTTCATATAACGCTTCACCCGCATGCCGAATGTCATGGGTTCGGGGTATCCCATAAGGCAGATATCAAGCCATTCAATGAGGTTGACAGGGTCTTTAAGCTCTTCGATACAGGGGGTCCGAAACAGATTTGCCGGATTGTACAGATCCAGGGTCTCAAGCATGGTCAGGTTGACCCCGTCCATGATCAGAGGATCCGGGGGGCCGGCAATGACTTCCACCCGGTGGCCCAGATCGGATAATGCATGGCTCAGATGGCGGATATAAACACCCTGTCCCCCGCAATGGGGGTTGGAACGGTAGGAGATCAGTCCAATACGTAAGCCTGTTTTATAATATGGTTTCATGGGAAGGAGATTCAGATGGTACGCCCGGCTGGAATCGAACCAGCGATCTTCAGCTTCGGAGGCTGACGTGCTATCCACTGCACTACGGGCGCACAAAGTTGAGAGATGTTATACCATATTAGCTAATAAAATCCACATCAAATTTTTCCTTTGCCTCGCCTGCGACATACAGCGACCCTGCAATGCATATGGCATCATCTTTGCAACTTGTTGAAATTGCCGTTGATACCGCTTCTTTGACATCTTCGATAACGGTCACCTCTCCTTTGAATATTTTTTTTACGGCTGCGCTCAGTACTGCAGGTTTAATGCTTCTTTCGGTTTTGGCTCTTGTTACTATGACCCGCTGGGCCCTGGGTAAAAGCTGGGCCAGCATGGCTTCATGGGGTTTGTCGTCCAGAATGCCGATGACAAGGGTCAGCTTTTTATCCCCCAATGTCCGTTTAAGGTATTTGCCCAGCAGGATAGATGCTTTGAGATTGTGGGCCCCGTCGAGAATAACCAGGGGGCGGTCCTTTATTTTTTCAAGGCGCCCGGGCCACCGGACCCGGCCAAGCCCTTTATGGATCAGTTCCCCGCTCAATTCATATCGTGGGTCGCTGGGTTTGTTTTGCGAAAAGATGAGCTCGACAGCAGCCAGGGCCAAAGAGAGGTTCTCCCGCTGGTGTTCACCGGGCAACGGTTTGGTCAGGTTTTTGAAATTTTGATACAGACCCCTGTAGTTATATGTTGAGCGCCCAGGCGTTTTTCGGATGGAAAAGTCTTTTTTAAACCGGTAAAGGGCTGATCCCAGGTTTTGGGAGATCTCGGTTAGCCTGTCCATGCCTGAAGGCTGGGATACAGCGGTAACTACGGGTATTCCCGGTTTTATGATACCGCCCTTTTCCCGGGCCAGATCCCTGATGGTATGTCCAAGGTAGTCGGAATGCTCAATGGAGAGATTGGTGATTACGCTGACCTTGGGTGTAATAATGTTGGTGGCATCAAACCTGCCGCCCATGCCGGTTTCAATGACCGCCCATTCCACATTTTTCTCGGCAAAATAGTAAAAGGCCATGGCCGTGACAATTTCAAAAAAGGTGGCCCGGCGCGATTTTCCGCACAATACACTGTCTGCAGCATCCACGGCCCCATATGCGCTGACCACGTCTGCGTCGTTTATCTGCCGGCCGTTCACGCAGATTCGTTCATTGAACCGGACCAGGTGCGGGCTTGTGTAGATACCTGTTTTAAATCCTGCGGCACCAAGGAGTGACGCTATGCAGGCCGCAGTTGAGCCCTTGCCGTTTGTTCCGGCCACATGCACCAGATTGTATTTTTTGTGGGGGGTGCCCAGTTGTGAAAGGATATTTGAAATGGTATCCAGTTCAAGCTTGATACCAAACCGGCCCAGTTTGTAGATCTTTTCCAGGCAC
>JAKSBO010000955.1 GCA_022361095.1 Desulfobacterales bacterium
CCGGGATCAATCCGAAAAATCCTTTGGTAATCAATCCTTTCCTGCCGAACAGATAGATCAGGGCAATGCCGTTGAGCAGGGTGGGCGCAAAAAGCGGCATCATGGCAATCCCCTTAAATATACCTTTGAAAGGGATGCAGGTCCGGGTCAGGGCATAGGCAAACCCAAATCCCAGGGTTACCGATATCGCGGTGGTATATACCGCCACCATGATCGAATTTCCGATGGATCTGGAAAGGTTCGGGGATGAGAAATATTCGATATAATTGGCCGGACCCGCAAACCGGCCATCGGCATAGGTCAGGCTTTTCATCACCAGGGTGCCCACCGGGAAAACGACCACCACCGTCATCCAGATGCAGATGAGCAGCATCAGCACGCGTTTTATGGTGGTTTCGCCATCAAAAAACCTGCGCAGTGACAACGGATTGCCCTTGGCCGTCCACATCGTTTCAGACACTGGGCTGACCTGCGCTTTCTTCACTGTAGACCAACAGCCGGTCTGCCGGTAAGGAGACCGTCACCGGCATGTCCTGCTTCAGGGAAAACCGCCTGATCTTTTCAGGGGAGAGATCAACGGAGATGCTCGAGGCTGAAGCAGGGTCATGGGCCCACAAGCTCAGGTTGAGTCTGAAAAGAGATCCTCTGTACTCCATCTGCCTGATGCGGCCCGGGAAAAAATTTTTCCCCTGTTTTTCAGGACCTTGGATCATGACATCTTCGGGCCTGATGGCCAGTGTGGCACGGGCCCCTTTTTCAAGGTGGGCCGACCCGTTTTCATCGGCGACATAAAAAGAGTTTCCATTGACTTCATAGACGCCGGACCGGACTTTCTTTGCCCGTTCCATAAAGTTCATTGACCCGATAAATGAGGCCACAAAAGGGGTTGAGGGCCGTTCATATATCTGGTGGGGGCTGCCTTTCTGTATGAGGCGGCCCTGGTTCATCACCAGTATCCGGTCAGCCATGGTCAGAGCTTCTTCCTGGTCATGGGTCACCATGATGGTGGTGACGCCAAGCGTTTGCTGCAGTTGCCGGATTTCAGCCCTGAGCTTTATTCTTACTTTGGCGTCAAGCGCTGAAAGGGGTTCATCCAGGAGCAGAAGGCCGGGGGACAGGGCCATGGCACGGGCCAGGGCCACCCGCTGCTGCTGCCCTCCGGATAATTGGGCCGGGTATTTATGTCCCATCCCCGAAAGGCCCACAAGCTCCATGAGTTCCCTGACTTTTTGCCTGATCTTGTTTGAATCTGCCTGGCCTTTAAGGCCATAGGCGATGTTTTTTTCGGCATTCAGGTTGGGAAACAGGGCATATGACTGGAAAACAATGCCGACATTACGCTTGGCCACCCCCAGGCCCCGGACATCGTTTCCATTGATGAGCACACGGCCTGAATCCTGGTGTTCAAGCCCTGCAACGACTCTTAATGCAGTGGTTTTTCCGCATCCGCTGGGCCCCAGGATGGCCAGAAATTCACCCTGGCGGGCTGAAAAAGAGACGGATTGCAGGGCATGGACATTCCCGTATCTTTTTGAAACATTATCAAGGGTTACATAGTTATTTGTTTCCATGTTCTGACTCTTTCAATGGGTTGCCGGCCGGCCCAAAGAAGTAGAAACGGCCGGGCTCAAGGTTATAAAACAGACTATTTTGCGTCACTTTTGCCGTCATACCTGGATGCCCATTCTTTGAGAATTCTCATCCTGTTTTTGGCGGCCCACTGGAAATCATTCTCAATGAGTTGTGCGCCGGGGTTCCTGGGGAAACCATCCGGGATGGGTGCGCCCGTTGCATAGGCTGTAACCGGATACACTTCGGCATATTCCTTCATCACAGGTTCGCTGATGGCCCAGTCCAGAAAGGTTTTGGCAGCCGGTTTGATATGGGCTTTCCTGATCAGGCAGTTGGCTTCCACATCCCAGCCGGATCCTTCGGCAGGAAACACGGTGAGCACCGGTTCGCCTTTTTTCTTTTGCATAAAACCGCGGTAGGCAAAAGAGATGCCGATGGGCAGTTCACCTGCACCGGCAATTTTGCACGGTTTGGAACCGGAATGGGTATAGCGGGCAATATTTTCATGCAGTTTGTCCAGATATGCCCAGCCCTCTTCCTCGCCCTTCATCTGGAGAATGGCTGATACGGTCAGAAAACCGGTTCCCGAGGAGGCCGGGTTCGGCATGACCAGATGGCCTTTATAAACCGGGTTTAAAAGATCATCAAAATTTTGGGGAATAGGCAGCTCCAGGTCTCTGACTTCATAGGTATTGACGCAAAATCCCGTCATCCAGGCCTTGATTCCAACCCAGTGGGGAATCTTATTGAAGTCTTTCATTTTAGGGGCAACTTTCTCAATGCCTTTGGGGGCATAGGGTTCGACCATGCCCGCCTGGTCACACAACATCAGGCTTGTGGCGGCGGTACCCCAGACCACATCAGCCCTGGGGTTGTCTTTTTCCGCCAATAGCTTGGCTGTCACGATGCCCGTGGAATCCCTTATAATCTTCACATTGATCTCCGGATGGCTTTTTTTAAACAAGGCCAGGTATCTTGGAATTTCGTCATCTTCCAATGCGGTGTATACCAGCAGGTCCTCTGCCTGAACCGAACTGAAAACCAGACCGGTGGCGGCTGTAAAAAAAGCCAATAATTTAACCAGTTTTTTCATTTTTCTTCTCCTTGGAATTCATTTTTTCAATTTGTTTTAGTATGCGGTATTTTTCACCTTCTTTTTTTGCAATATCCAGGAACGCCGATACGACATTGAGCTCCCGGTACTCAGGAAGACAGACAAAATATTGGTTGGCCTTGAATGAGGCACCCTTGATGGGAATTTTCACCAGACGGTCATCGGGTCCGAATTCGTCCTCAAGTGCAATACCGAATCCCACACCGGCCATAACCGTCTCTTTCATGGTTTCCCAATTATCTAGTTCCAATACGATATCCGGCCTGACGCCTTTACCGTCAAGATTCATGTTAAAGATTTGACGGGTCATGGACTTATTGCTCAAGGCCACCATTTTTTCGCCATTGAGTTGTTCCATATTGATACATGGCTGCCCTGCCCAGGGATGATCTTGTGATACAAACAACAGGATGCGCTGCTCACTGAATTTCAAATTATAAAGCAGGGGGTCCGGTTCAATAGCGGTCACCTCTGCAACATCTAGCTGGCAGGAGAGCACCTCCTCTTTTAATTTGCCTGAGTGCCCTATATTGGCTTTGATTTTGATGCCGGGATAGACTTTGATGAATTTGGGCAGCAGCTTGGTTACAAAATAATGGCAGCTAAGCCCTATTTTAATTTTACCGGCCTTCAGGTGGGCTGCGTCCCTGATCTGATGGTCCATTCTTTCCAGAAGCCCCAGCACCTTCCGGCCTGAATTGGCCAATTCGTTTCCCAGCGGGGTGAGCAGTATTTTGTTACCCCGCCGGAAATAAATATTGATGCCGTATCGTTTCTGAAGATCCCTTAAGTGGGTTGAAACAGCCGGCTGGGTGATGCCGAGGCGTGCTGCGGCCCTGGAAAAATTTTTTTCCGTGGCAACAGCGTCAAGTACTCTAATCTGGGGCAGGCTGATACGTTCCATGGTGTGGAATATATGAAAATGAAATTAGACCGGAGTTAGATGCAGATTATGGTTTTATTAATGAAATTTATGGAAACTTATTTAACTCTAGATTTTACTTATATTTCAGTCATGGGCTGACCTGGCATATCAACGGCAAGACAAAGCCCCCGCATTCACGCCGACGGGAAAGGCGGTAAACTTTTTTGTCCGGGACTCCTCCGCGGCGTCAAACTGATGGGCCTTTAGAAACCTTTTCCTGCCGGTAATGTTTGATCATGTGGCGGCCGAACCGCGCGGGCAAATCCGCCGATGCGAATCAAAGGCAACACGCCCCTGAAAATCATAAATCACAGCCCTGAACCGGCACGGTGCCGGGCAAAATTTTTCGGCAGACCGGATCATGGCAGCGCCTACGTTTTCCAGCACATCCGGGTAACCGGGCCAGACCATCCCAAAGGCATGCCGGGCCGTATTCGCGGTTAAAACTTTACGGGTCAAGTCCCTGTTGCCGGTCTCCGTTTTGACCACATCCGAAAGCCAGTCCATGGTGAGATCAGATTTGGCGGCATGGGTATGGACAAACCCCTGGGCCATTTTCAGGGCTTTACCGAAAAACACGGCCAGGGTGGCATTGGGGATCTGATATTCCGCAAGGCACGCCATGGACATGCCGAAAAAATCCCCGATCTGTATAAAGGCTTCCGGATGCATATTGTACAGATCGGTAAAATAATCTTGGGAGAACCGCTCGGAACGCCTTCCCGTGGTCAAAACCACATGGCCGCACCCGCAGGCCCGGGCCACGGCCACGGCCGACCGGATCGTGGCGGTATAGGCTTCGTGGGACAAGGGTTTTACAAGCCCTGTGGTGCCCAGAATGGACAAGCCGCCTATGATGCCCAGACGCCGGTTCAACGTTTTTTCGGCCAGAACCTCGCCGTTTTCCACAAAAATTTCAGCGCTGACCCCGGCATTGCCGTGATACTGATTGAGCACCTGCAAGGCCGATTCCCGGATCATTTTCCGGGGGCCGGGATTGATGGCGGGCTCGCCCGGCGCAATTTCAAGGCCCGGCTTGGTGACCACCCCGACACCTTTGCCGCCGGTAATCCGCACCACCCCCGGTTCATCTGTCAGCCCCACCACAGCACCGATCCTGGCCCGGTGGGTAATATCCGGGTCATCCCCGGCATCCTTGACCACCACGGCCCGGACCAGGCGATTGTGGGCGCAGACGGAATCCACAAGCACCTCAAGGATCTGACCGTTGAGCAGATGAATGCTGACCGATCCGGGAACCTGCCCTGTGAACCGGTACAACAGGGCGGCTTTTACCGCGGCTGCCGCCGCCGTACCCGTGGTAAATCCCTGGCGTAAATTATGCGTTTCTCTATCCGACAAACCAATATACCACGCCCACAAAGATGATACTTGCCATGCGAAATCCCTGCCCCATCAGTAACATGGAAAGCCCCATGCCCGGCGAAAAAATACCCATGTACCGGGGCAATTGGTGCCGGATGGCCCGGATGGGAAACGCGATGATATTGCCCAAAAGCAGCGCAATTACAGTCTGCTTCACGGTAATGGTGCCGGCATCCATCAAAGCGCCTGCCGCGGCAAATCCTGCCGTGAACTCCGAGGCAAAACTTAAGACCACCACGCTTAGAGATTGGGCCGGGATAAACTTCTGGACGGCAAACCGGGTCATAAATATTTCAACGGCATCAAAGGCACCTGCCGCGGTCAACACATATACCACGGTGTAGACCGGCACCACAAAGGCCACTACCCGGAAAAACCGGGCAGGCAGCTTTTCTTTTAACGACTGCATCAACGGCGTTTTCTTTTTTGAAGCGCCCCGGGCCGCCCCGGCCTGAGCATCATCACCCTCAACAGGCCCCGTCGTTGGGACTTTTACAAAAAAGCGGCCGAACAGGACAAACAAAACCGTACGCACACAGGTGGCCAGAAAGGTTAAAAGAAAATAGAGCAACCCTGCAGTACGCGTTAAGGGCACCACGATAAAAAAGGTCATGGGCAGGTGCAGAAAAAAGGCAGGAAACTGATTGATGAAATTGGTCAGAAAAAGCTGACGCCGGGTGATCTGCTTTTCCGTGTAAAAATCCAAAAGCATGGCGTTGGCCGACACCCCCGAAAAAAAGGCAGCCGTGAATGCGGCGGAACACCGGGTTCCCAAGTTGGCAAACCGGAATACCGGGGCGGCCAGGGCACCCAGTTTACGGGTCCAGCCCGTGTCGTCAATGGCCTGGGCCGCCACAAGGCCGATGCAGACAAAGGCCAGCATCCGCAAAAGCGGCAAAAACAGTCGGCCGGGCAGTGTTGCTGCAGTGACACCATCCACCCAGACAAGCCCTGCGGCAAGTACCATGCCTGTCATCAGCAGCCCGATGAAAAGCATCAGGCCATGATTCTTTTTTTTCCTAGGACTCAACGCAATACCCGCTTTTTTTGGCGATAATCAAGGTCCAGTAATCGGGTTTCTTCTCCTGGAACGTATTAACATTGTGGATAATCTGCTCGCCTTCAAGCCCGCATTTAACGATGCCCACACTTTTTTGAGCCATGCCGGCCTCATCCAGGGCCTTGGCAATATCGCCGGCATTTTTATACGCTTTCAGAAAAACCACATTGTCCACACGGTCACTGATCTGCCGGAACTTATCCCCGCCCATGACGCCGGACAAAAGGGTCATGGACTCCTCCCCCTCCACCAGAGGCGTGTTGATGCGGGCCGCAGCCGCCTGGTAGGAGGTGATGCCCGGAATAGAACATATCTCAATGTGCGGGGCAAGTTTTTGGATATATTTAATCAGGTATCCGTAGGTGGAGTAGGTCATGCAATCCCCAAGGGTGATAAAGGCAGCATTTTTGCCCTGCTCCAGCACCTTAATAACGGTCCCGGCATTATCCTGCCACGCCGATTCCTTGGCCTGGGTGTTCCGGGTCATGGGAAATGGGAGCCGTTGGATGGGCACAGACGCCTTTAAATGGGGTTTAACGATTTCAGCCGCCAGACTGTGGGTATTTTTTGAAGAAGACGCAGCAAACACCATATCCACCTTACTCAAAATTTCAACGGCTTTTAAGGTGATGAAATCCGGATCACCCGGCCCCACACCAATACCGTACAAAATGCCCAGGGTCATGTTACCTCCTCTCACCGGCAAGCGGCTCTCCTGCAATGAGTGCCAGCGCATTAATTACACTTGCCGCTACATTGGAGCCGCCTTTGCGGCCCAGGTTTGAAATATGCGGCGTATTGGTTTCCAATAAGGCGGCCTTGGATTCCGCGGCATTGACAAACCCCACGGGAAGCCCCACAACAAGCGCCGGATCAGCCTGTCTATTTTTAATCATCTCCAGGAGGCGAAGCAAAGCCGTGGGGGCGTTGCCCACCACATAAATACCGTTTTCCATCATGTGTGCGGCCTGTTCCACCGCCACATGGGCCCGGGTTACCCCCCGTTCCGTTGCCTTGGCCGCCACCTGGTGATCCGCCATAAGGCATTCACACCTGCTGCCGAATTTTGCCAGGGGGCCGCTTCGGATACCGGCTTTTGCCATATTGGTATCCGTGACCACGGTACGCCCGTCACGAATGGCTTTGACGCCGGCTGCCACCGCATTGTCTGAGATCCTGACCATCTGCATATATTCAAAATCCGCTGTGGTATGAATCATACGCCGCACAATTTTCCACGCATCCGCATCAAAATTGTGGGAACCTGCCTCGGCATCGATGATGTCAAAACTTGTTGCTTCAATTTCATGGGGTTTCATTTACGAAACGTTTTCCTTTCGTTCTGATATTGCAAACATGCCTGAACAAAATGTTCCGGCACATCCGGGTTGCTCTTAAAATGCAGGTGCAGGTAACTGCCAAGGGTCCGGTTCTTTTCAAACCCGTGAACGACACGGCTGCCGCCGCTTCGGTCACTTGCATTATACACCGTTTCTGCATCATGGTCATCTATACTGGAATAATGGAACTCATGTCCCCGGGCAGTAAGACCTGCCGGCCCCAGGATCGTGTCACGATTTAAGGTAATTTCCCGGTATCCAAGGGCACGCAATCTTTTGGACATGCGGCAGGTAAACCCGAAACAGCCCACCATGCCGTGGCGTTGCCCGTCTAAATCTTCCAAGGAGCGGCACAGGGCCATGAACCCGCCGCACTCGGCATAAACGGGCATATTGTTTTGGCAGGCCACGGCAGCCGCCTGCCGGAATCCGGTGTTTCGGGCCAGGGTTGCGGCATGCAGTTCCGGGTATCCGCCGCCAAGATAGAGGCCGTCTATGTTGTCCGGCAAACAGGTTTCTGAAAGCGGAGAAAAATAAACAATCTGGGCCCCGGCCTGTTCCAGCAGTTCTATATTTTCAGGATAATAGAAACAGAATGCGGCATCCCGGGCCACGGCAATGCGCACACTCGCAGACTTTTTTTCCGGGGGTGCCGGCGTATCCCCAGAAACCCAAGGCAGGGTATCCAGGAGCGCATCAAGGTCCATGCACTCTTCCACCAGATCGGCCAGGGCATGTTGCATCTGCAGGCCAAGGCCATGGTCGCCGCTGGTGACAAGGCCCAGGTGCCGGGAAGGAATTTCAATCTCCGGGTTCCGGCCCACCCCGCCCAGGCACGGCATTTTTACGTTGCCTTCCAGGGCCTGGGTCAGATAGTCCAGGTGGACGGGGCTGCCCACCTTATTGAACAGTACCCCTGCAAATTTTAAATCGGGGTCAAAATTTTCAAATCCCTGGACCAGGGCGCCGGCGCTGCGGGCCATGCTCCGGGCATCCACCACCAGCAGCACGGGCAGATCCAGCCATTTGGCCAACTGGGACGTGGAACCGGCCTCGCTTCTGCCGTCATACCCGTCAAACAGCCCCATCACCCCTTCCACCACGGCTATGTCGGCTTGGCTTGTGTTTTGCCTGAAAATGTCCAGATTGGTCTGTTTTTTAAGCATCCAACCGTCCAGGTTCCGGCCGGCAACCCCTGTGATGGTGGTGTGGTGCCCCGGATCAATATAATCGGGCCCGGCCTTAAAAGGGGCAACCCGCAACCCCCGGCGCCTGAATGCCGCCATCAGTCCTAGCGTAATCGTAGTTTTTCCGCATCCGGAGGAGACGCCTGCAACCACAATCCCCTTCATTGGCGCCCCCCCTTTTCAAACACCCCCGGATAGAGGATATCTGCGATGGCATGAATGCCTTTGAGCAGATCCATGGTAGGCCGGGAGACGATCTTTTCATCCACAATGAAAATCTGATCCGCCTTTACCGCACGGATCACATCAAAGCCGGGCTCATCTTTAATCATCTTGATGGTGGGCTGGTTCATGGCCCCTTTCTGGGCCAGAAAAACATCAATCTCATGGGCGTGGGATAAAATCCGCTCCTTGCCGTAAAAGGCGATATTGGTGCCTCTTACCGACGACGCATCCCGGGCGATGTTTATACCGCCTGCCGTTTCCAAGGCAAAAACGGCCATGGAACCGGGTGTAAATGTTTTCATGCGGGAATGAATGGCCTCAAAATAGACCTGTTTTTTATCCCGGATCATCCGGGTTACAGCCGTAATCCCGGAAATTTCTTGCTTGAATGCGGAGACCATCTGCCGGGCCGGATCATCTTTCCCGGTCAAGGTTCCCA
Organism: Desulfobacterales bacterium; assembly: GCA_022361095.1. Lineage (GTDB taxonomy): Bacteria > Desulfobacterota > Desulfobacteria > Desulfobacterales > Desulfobacteraceae > Desulfobacter. Next base: position 9,249 of record JAKSBO010000955.1, read on the forward strand.
GGACCAGCCAATAGTCAAACATCTGCTCCACACTGCCGGGCTGAAGGGAAACAACAACAATGCCGGATCGTTCCAGACCCTTTACCAGGGCGGCATAGGCCCTGTCGATCATGGGCCGGATCAACACCAGGTCCGGCCGGGCTGCCAGAAATTTCTCAAGTCCGTCATGATAGGAAAATATGGACTTGCCGGCCCATTCGTCCATGGGACAAATCCCGATGATTTCATCATCAAGCCCCAAGGCCGCCAAATTCCGGGTATGGGCACCGTACAGGCTGATAATCCGGGTAAAGGGCCTATCGACCTGAATGCTGCGTCCGCCGGCATCCGTAACACTATTGCCGGTATGACTTTGCACCGGCACGGCCCAAAACAAAAAAACTACAAAACTTACTAAATTAAAGCGCTTCATTTAAGCCTGTCCGAAAATAAGTATTTTTGCTCATGTTCAAATCGAATACGTATAAGCAGGACCCCGTGTTTGGACGTAAGGTTGCCCGGATGCAAATTTTACCGCAACGCGGCAGGTGGGTGACGTTACGTTCAAACTTCATCATAAAAACACGACTTGTTTGCAATGGAGGGTTTCATCGAAATAGACCCGGGAAGAGACGTGAAAAACCTTTTTAATAACCGATTCCGTAAAAACCTCGTCAACCGGTCCATGGGCGATCACCCGCCCTTTTTTTAAAAACAGCAGGGTCCGGCAGAACCGGGCGGCCATATTTAAATCCTGCATCACACTGATCACCGTGAGCCCCTTATTTTTCACCCTGTCTGCAGCCAGGGCCATGAGCGACAGGGTGTGGCGGATGTCCAGATTGGAAGCGGCCTCATCCAGGATCAGACAGGAGGCGTCCTGGGCCAGAGCCCTGGCAAATACCACACGCTGGCGTTCCCCGCCGGAAAGTTCCGTGACATTACGAAGGGAAAAATTGCCGATCCCTGCGGCAGCCATGGCCCGGGCCACCAGCTCCCGGTCCTTTGCACCCGGAGCACTGAACCGGCCCAGATGGGGATATCGCCCCATCATCACCACTTGCGCGACAGTAAAGGGGAAGTTTACCCGGAAATCCTGGGGGACCAGCGCACATTTTTTAGCCAGCTCGGCCACAGTTAAATCATCCAAGGGTCTGCCGTCCAGCAGGATACGGCCGCTTTGGGGTTTCAGGTGGCCTGTGATCAGGTCAAGCAGGGTGGTTTTTCCACTGCCGTTGGGCCCGAGCACCCCATGGAAGCACCCATGCTCTATTTCCAGGCTGAGCCCTGAAAAAATAGCCCGGGATTCATAGGAAAAGCAGATATCCTTTAATGTATATCCCATGGGCTTTAAGATCTTTGTTTACCGGAAAACTGCCGTTTAAACACATAACAGAAAAACGGCCCCCCGATCAATGCGGTGAGCACCCCGATGGGCAGTTCCGAGGGCAGCACGGCCCGGGTAAAGGTATCGGCGCACAGCAGCAGCACGGCGCCTGCCAGAAGGGAAACCGGCATCAGCCACTGGTTGTCCGCCCCCACAATCCCGCGCATCATATGGGGCACTAAAAGCCCCACAAACCCGATAATGCCCGATACGGACACGCAAACCGCCGCCATGAGGGACGCTGCGGCCAAAAGAATCAGACGGGATTTTTTCACATCCACACCCAGGGAAGCGGCTGCCCGGTCGCCCAGGGCCATGAGATTCAAATCCCTGCCAAAACACAAACACACGGCAACGCCGATGCCCACAAAGGCAAGGGAAAGTCCCGCATCCATCCAGGTCTTGGCCGCAAAGCTGCCCATGAGCCAGAAAATGATCACTGAGACCCGTTCATCCGCCGCATATTTCAGAAAACTGATTCCTGCGGAAAGAATCGCGGCAACAATAATACCCGAAAGGATCAGATTGTTGGATGAATATCCCCCGGCAGTGCCGCCGGACAGGTAGAGCACCACGGCCAAAGTCATGACGGCGCCTGCAAAGGCGCACAGCCCCACACTCAGCCCCTGGAAGTAACTCATATTGAAAAAAAAGGCCACACAGGCCCCAAAGGCGGCGCCGGCCGAAATGCCAAGGGTATAGGGATCGGCCAGGGGATTTCTCAAAATCCCCTGGAACACCACCCCGGAAACCGAAAGGCCTGCCCCCACAATGGCGGCCGTCAAAATCCTGGGAAGGCGCACATCCCAGATAATGGCCGATGCCAGCGCATCCGCAAGCTCCCGGCCACACAATTTCTCCCAAACCACGGCCAACACCTGCGCAAAAGGCAAAGGAACCACGCCCATGGCCGCAGACACAACAATGACCCCGCCCAGCAGCAAGCCAAGCCCGATCGCCACCCGGGCGGGAGAATTTTTTATGTCTGTCACAACCGGCATAGTTCACAAATGTCCTTTCAATTATTTTTAGTATCTGATCAGGAGATCTCTGTTTGGACGAAAAGTTGCCCAGATGCAAGGCGCAGGAAAATTTACAACCGGAGCAACCTTATGGTTGTGAGGATTGTGAATTTTGCTGCAACGCCGCAGGTGGGTGACTTTTCGTTCAAACACTATTTAAAGTGAGCCATTACTTTGGATAGCTGACTTACCCAGATATCGACAAATTCATCGTATTCAGCAGTACCTTTAAGTACAGTCTCACAGGAAAATCCCACCGCGGCCAACCGGGATTTCCAGGAATCTTCCTCATCGCCGGCCATATCATTTTTAGCGTGGTCACCGGCAACGGACATAAAGGGCATCAACCAGACTTTTCCAATTTTTTTTGCCCTAAGCCAGGCAATGACCTCCCCAAGTTCAGGATATCCTTCCACAGTGCCCATGATGATGTTCGGGTCTTTTTGCTGAAGCTGCCAGTTCATGGCTGAGTAGTAAATATTGCCCGGATGGTGGGTGCCGTGTCCCATGAGCACTACCGCTTCGTTAGCCTTGCGCGCCCTGGGCAGTGTGGCGATCACAGCGTCAACCGCCTTGGCAACCGTGTCCTGGGCACCCAGCATGGGGAATCCTAGAATAAGCTTGTCAAAACCGTTGGGCATCGCCTTAAAACCATTCACGGTCATGGTCAGGTCATGGTACTCCTCTCCCGGAATGGTGTGAAGGGACTGTACTGCCACATGGGTATATCCCGCATCCATCATTTCGGCCAGAGCCTGGGCCGGCGAAAGAATCATTTCACCCTGCCCGGCCAGTTTATGCCGGATGATATGGGAGGTATAGGCCCAGACCACATCAACGCCGGGAAACGCCTTTTTCACTTTTTCCTCAATGTTTTGAAAAGAGACTTTTGCGGAGGCTTCACTGGTGCCAAACGCCACCAGCAGAATGCCTTTTTTCATCTCCCTTGCTTCTTTGTGGGCATATGCATTTGCCGTACACAACACCATGGCCAAAACAACTGCTGCGGAAATCAATTTTTTCATACAACGTCCTCCTCATTATCCTGGATGTTAATTTTAAAGCGCGGCAAGCCATCCAACACCTGCACTGCGCCTAAAGAGACGATCCCGCATATCAGCCGGCCCTAAAACCCAAACAGCCCTCCAAGCCTTTTATGACTTGAAGGGCTGCACCCAGTTTCTTGGCCCTGTAATCGTTATGTCTGCGCCGGCAATTCCCTTTGCACAACGCGCATCATCAGTTCAGGCAGGTCTTCTGGCTCCCGGATCATCCAAACACCTGCGCCTTCCCATCCGCCTTCAAAAACGAACAGTGACAATATGCAGGGTTTGTCCCCGGTTACAGCGGCGGGACCGCTCCCGATTCCAACGGGATTCCCTGTTAGGCCCAAACGGGCACCTCAACATAAAGGGCATGATTACGTAATAAAATGTCCCTGTCAAGCGCGCTTTGGAGAACAACCTGCCAAAGAATATTCGCTGGCACAAAAAAAATCTACAATTTGACAGGCCGCACGATATAGCGTATTCATAAGAAATAATAAAATTTCACCTGTTTTCTTAAGTCTCTTGCGTGTTGATTCATTCTTGCCACGGGCTAGCCCCATTACGGAAAGAGGTAGATTATGTTAAAATCAAAAATCGTATTTATTCTTGTCTTATTTTGCATTTTTTACCCCTTTGCAGCCATTGCCGGCAGCATGAACGTCAGTACCAAGCCGGTTCATTCCCCTTCAAAGTCCGGGAAGTGGAACATTGGGTATGTACAGGGTGGAGAATATGGCGACTACTGCGATACCTTGCTTGCAACCCTGGACGGATTGATTCAACTGGGCTGGATAGGCCCTTTGGACACCAATCAGCTCAGAGGGCTTGATGCCGGGGCCGTATGGAAAATTCTGACCCAAAAAGCCGATAGCCCTTTTCTGCATTTTGTTGAAGACGGGTTTTATTCTGCGGACTGGAAATCAGAAAACAGAAAAAAAATCACAGATCAACTGGCACAGCGAATTCAAGCCGGGAATTCATTTGATATCCTTATCGCAATGGGCACCTGGGCGGGACAGGATTTATCACAATCAGACATGGATACCCCTGTCATTGTGATGAGTACGAGCAACCCTGTGGCAACAGGAATCATCAAAAGCCCCAATGCCTCGGGTAAAAAAAATATCCACGCCCAGTTGGATCCGACTTTCCAGGAGAGACAAATTAAATACTTCAGCGAAACCGTATCGTTTAAAAAACTGGGCATCATCTTTGAGAACACGGACGTCGGAAAAAGTTATGCAGGTTTGCGTTCAGTTAAAAAAACAGCCAAAGAAAAAGGCTTTGATCTGGTTGTCTGCCATGCCCAAAGCGATATTCCGGACACATCTCAATGCGAAAAAGAGTACCTGGCCTGTGTGGATAACCTTTCAACAAAAATCGATGCGCTTTATGTAACGGCCCACGGCGGTGTAACCGACCGCACCATTCCGGTTATTGTTGAAAAAACCATCCGGTACAGCATCCCTACATTTTCCCAGTACGGCTCAAAAGATGTTGAAAAAGGGCTTTTGGTCAGCTTGTCCCGGACCAGTTACAAAAAAGTCGGGATGTTTGAAGCGGCAATTATTGCAAATGTCCTGAACGGGGCCAATCCCGGTGACCTGGTACAGGTTTTTGAAGAACCCCTACAGATCTCGTTAAACATTGATACCGCGCAACATATTGGCTATCTGCCCACTGCCGGTGTCATTGCGGCAGCAGACAAAATTTTTCATTCCCGGTGACCCCGTGCCGGGAACCAAATTTCAAAGCGCCGGCATCCGTAACAATATTGCCGGCCAACGAGGGCGGCTTCATCTGCGGTATTCAAGGAATCCTGCGGGGGGCCTCTTTATTGAAAAAGCTTTTGATTTTTGTAAAAAGCATTTTGATACCCCGCCATATTTTAGGCAGCAACCACACAATCAGGCAAATAAAGCCGGTCAGAAGCGCCAAAAATAAAACGGGATTATGAAGTGCTGCCAGAATGCCGCCGATGACGGCCAGATCTTCGAGTACCGAAGCGATCCAATTGGAAAAGGGTTCAGGCGAGGTGTTGATCAACAGCCTTGAACCCGATTTGGTCAGATGGCTGCCCGTGGCAAGGCCTCCGCCCAGGATTCCGGCGGCAAGGGCCAAAGAAGGATTAACATCGCCCACGGCACCTGCGGCAAGCATTACCCCGGCAGGAATCCGGATAAAGGTGTGGATGGCATCCCATCCCGTATCCACCCCTGGGGTTTTATCCGCAAAAAACTCAACGCAATACATGAAACCGGACGCCCACAGCACCACAGGATCGGACAATATTTCAAGATTCCGGGGCAGCACCAGATTGCCGGTGGCACCCAAAATGCCCAAGACAAATACCGTGGCATACAGATTAATTCCGCTGGCCCATGCCGTGCCCATGCTCAATGCTATGGCTTTGATAATCTGATCAAAGGATTCCATGGTTAAAGCTCCTTTTACCGGTTGCGGTTCATCCAGTCCTTTTTCCTAAAACTCAAGTATCACGCACGTGTTTACCTTCATCACTATCACATCACTCCGGGCAAAGCCATACGAGGGAACAGTTTACAAGTACCACCAAGGCACTGCCAGGACATCCTTTTTGATATATTGAAGGGACGGCACAGCGCAAACAACCAGCCCTTTTTGAATATTTTCTTTTGGAAAACAATCCTTAAACGCTTGAAAGCCTCGAACATCTTTGCGGTAAGGATTACTTTTTGATTTTATTTCAACAGGATAAAGTCTGCCGTTCAATTCAAGAATCAAATCAACTTCAGCGCCGGAATGACTTCGAAAATGGTACAGGTTGGGTTGAATCGGCAATTTTTGAATCAGTTTCACGATCTCCATGACAACAAAGGTTTCAAACAAAGCGCCTTGTAATGGATGGGATGCAATCACCTCAGGTGAAGATATTTTCTGTAAATTGCAAATCAGGCCTGTATCAGTGAAATATCCCTTATTTTTACCGCTGATTTTCTTCACCGGGTTTCTGGAAAAAGCGGGAATGGAAATCCACTGGAAAGTCGATTCTGCGGTTTGGGCCCAGGAGAGGGCAGTAGCCCTGGCAACCCCAAGTTCCCTGCCAAGTTGATTGGAGTTGACCTCCTGGGCGGTCAGGGCGCCCAAAAGCCCCACAAACCGGCCAAAAGTCTGTAATGAACCAATATTTGCGACCTTTCGCACGTCCCGTTCAATATAGGTCTGCATATATGACTGCCAATAAGCCGGGATCAAAGCATCGGGCAATTCTGAGATTTTAGGATAACCGCCCTTCCAAATTGCATCAAACACCGAACGGTTGGTGTCGACGGCGTCATCTTCAGACAGGAAATCCTTTTCAGGATCTAACAGCCACTGTTCCAGAAAGCCGCCCCCGGTTTTTTCATGGACTTCACTATAGCTCATGGACCATAGGTTCAGAATGGCCACCCGGCCGGCAAGGGATTCAGAGATGTCCCTGAGAACAGACAAGTTCTGGGAGCCGCTCAGAATATACATGCCGTTCTTTTTTTCCTGATCTACTTTTCGCTTAATGGCGTTAAGAAGTTCCGGGGCATACTGGACTTCATCAAAAAAAGCCGGGGCCTTAATATTCTGAAGAAAGAAATCGGGATCCTGCCGGGCATTGCCGATATCGACAACCGGATCAAATACGGTAGTACGTATCTTTCCGGAATAAAGATTCTCCACAAGTGTAGATTTTCCAACTTGCCGGGCACCCAAGACTGCCACAACCGGGTAATACTGAAACAGTTCCGCCAGCTTATTTTCAATTAATCGGTGCTTGTATCTAATCATAACCTTGATATTTATCAATCAAACTGACAAATATCAAGGTTATATTTACAGTAGGATTGAAGCGTGGCTCTATTTATTTCTATAGAATAGTGATAAATATTGAGGAAAAGAATAACATCGAATCCTTAAAGGAGAATACAGGCAATGGCAGAGAACACAGCAACATATGGCTGGGATGCATCAATGGGCATCTCCCTTTATGATAAAATACGGCAGGATATGAAAACATCCATGCTTAAAAAAGATACGGCCGTAAGGGATACCATGCGCCTGATTATGGGGGCGTTTCCCGAAATCACGGTTCCCATCACCCTTGAAAGCGGGAAAAAATCAACCCGGGCAAAAACGCCCGAGGAGATCACGGATGAGGATATTCATAATATCATCCGGAAGTTCGTCAAATCTGAAAAAACCGTGCTGGGGCTTAAAAAAGAGGCTTCTTCTGATTACCTGGAACTTTTGGAATCCTACTTACCCAAAATGGCGTCCACAGAAGAGATTGAAGCGTGGATCAAAAGCAATGTGGACTTTTCTGCCATGAAAAGCCCCATGCAGGCCATGGGGCCGGTTATGAAACAATTTGGGAAACTTGCCGACGGCAACCAGGTCAAAGCCATTCTCCAGGGGATGAGTGCTGAAAAATAATCGTTCATGGCGCATTCAACTTTAGATTATTACAATCAAAATGCCTTGAAAACGGCCCAGCGGTATGAATCGGCTGATGTCACAAAGCTGCATGATTTTCTTTTGTCCGGTCTGAAACCAGGCGGCAAAATTCTGGAGCTTGGGTGCGGCTCCGGCAGGGATGCCGCCTTTATGGTCAGCCGGGGATTTAGGGTGCTGGCGACGGATGGCTCTGCCTCCATGGTTGAACAGGCAAAGAGACATCATCCCGAACTTGCGGGGCATGTCGTGCACCTGAAGTTGCCGGACGGTCTCTCCAGCGGATCAGAGAGGTATGACGGGATATATGCCGTTGCCGTTTTGATGCATCTGTCCCTACCGAACATTGAAAAAACAATTGTGGCCGTCAGTTCCCTTTTGGCACCAAAGGGCAAATTTATATTTTCGGTACCGGCCCAGAGGGATGATGTCATGACAAATGAGCTTGACCCTAAGGGCCGGCGATTTACAGCACTATCACCGGATGGATGGACCGATATATGCCTGAAATGCAACCTGCAGATTGTTCGAACCATGATGTCCGGGGATGGCATGGGAAGAGACGGGATTGCCTGGATGAACTTTCTGACTGAAAACCTTAAGGCATAAGGCCCATGGGAATTTGCCAAACCATTCATTCCGGCACTTGGACCCAGAGGTTTCAAAACGGCTGAAATAAGCCGCTACGGATCTTCATTATCCACAGCAAGCCCCTCATCCTTAGCCCGCCGGGAGACCTCCTTGAGCTTGGCCTGTTCCTTAAGCACCTTTCTATTGGCCTCTTCTGATTTCTCCTGCAATGCAATCTTTTCCTTAAGATGCGTTAACAGGTTCGGATCATTGAGCTGCATTTCATCGGCGTCTCTGATAAATTCCGTGGCGGATTTTGCAGCCTGTCGGGCGCTTTTCTTTGCGGCATCCACCCTTTTTTGAGCATGCTTGAGTTCATCAAACAAAAGAGCCAGTTCCCCGGCCCGGCCCTCTTCCGGGGATGAATCCAGTTCGATTTTCTGGGCGGCCATAACCATGGCCACGTTTTTCAGGCCCGGCAGAAGCCGGTCTGCCGGCAAGTCACCAAACATCAGGGCATCATCGTTTTTCAAGGAGACAGGGATAAACACCAGATCGGCCTGCCCGGACGTTTTTAAAAACACCGCTTCATTGATGCCAAGAACAATCTTGGGTTCGGCCTGGATACGTTACTCATCCAGGGTATCGGCGAGCATTTGCATGACCTGTTCATTGTCCCGGTCAAGATAACAGGCTAAAAGCCTTATTTGGGCATCTTCCCAATGACCGTCTCTTGTGATCAGATAGGCAAGAAGAAGCATAAGCCGGCTGGTGTCGTCATCCTTCCACCAGACATCAATGATTTTTTCTTCGTCGGAATTTTCAGCCACTTCATGCAGTTCCTTTTGATCCCAGAGAATGATATTGCACCCGGACTGAACTGCCGGACGCATTAACTCCCGGTAATCGTGGAACCGGACAGGATCACCACTCTTGACACAGGGCTCATTCCAGTTCAAAAGCACGGTATTGGCCTTAACCGGACCAAGGCCGAAACTCTGGCACAACACGGACAGGCCGTTGGCCGCATACTCCGACGAGAGTACAAGGGAAAAGGCGGAACCCTCTTTTTCGGAAATGATCCGGGCCAGG
>JAKSBO010000232.1 GCA_022361095.1 Desulfobacterales bacterium
GGCTGGCCCATTATCTGGAAGGTGCCGTGGCAGGCGTGCTGTGCGGTGTGCAGGATCAGACCGCTGCAGCCTTCGGCGGGGTGAACCTGTGGGAATGGACATTCGGGCATAAAGGGCCCGGGTTCCTGCGCAGCCCTGTGTATGATTCCCATGAAAAAACAGAACAATTGAACCGCCATCTTCTGGTGGCTTATTGCGGCATTCCCCATGACTCCAGTGATGTCAACTCCCGGTGGGTGAACGACTTTAGATCCGGCCGGGCCTATGATGCGTTTGAAGAGATTGTCCATCTAACACGGAAGTTTTCCGGTGCTTTGGCCTCCTTTTCCTTTAAAGAGGCAGCACGGTTGATGAACCGGGAAACCGAGATCCGGTGCGGCATGACCCCGGAGGTGCTGGACAATACCGGTATGATGCTGTGGGAATCGGCAAAGGCCGAGGGGTGCGGGGCCAGATTCACCGGGGCAGGAGGGGGCGGTTGCCTGTGGGCCGTTGGAGAAGAAACAGATATTAACCGGGTGAAAATAGAGTGGCAAAAAATTCTTGATCCCATTGACGGGGCAATGGTGCTGGATACGGCCATAGACCCCAAAGGAATCTGTGTTTATTAATCAAAGGAGGAAATATGGCAGGATATGATCCCGAACAGGATAAAAAAATAGCTGAGTGGAAAAATGAAGAGACCGGACTGATCATCTCCATTATGCAGTATGGGCAGGGTGAACCCAAAGTTCAGGTCGGCCCCCGCATTCTGAAGAAAAAGGACGGTTCGGACCGGGCGCCCATGAAGGCGGGCCGCCTCTCCGTGGAAGATGTCATGTGGCTGTATGACATTATTGATGAGGTTAAAGATGAGTTATCCGACATGGTCGGACCTGAATAGCCCTTCAATTGTTCCGCCGTTAGGGCAAAGAGAGGCACAAAGCGTGGGCCCGGCTGCATTGATGGTCAGCGCGGACCCGGATATGGGACTGATCCGCCAGGGGTTCGGCAAGTGGCAGTCCCGCGCGTTTTTTAACAGCAGTCTGCTGACTAAAAGGGAAGACCCTTTGGGGATAAGCGTAACAGGTCCCTACATCGGGGCGCCCTATGGGGTGATGCTGCTGGAATCATTGATTGCAAAGGGGGCCCGGGCCGTTATTGTTCTGGGCTGGTGCGGCGGTCTTTCCCCTGACCTTTTGCCGGGGGACCTGGTGGTGGTTGAAAAGGCGCTGGTGGATGAGGGAACATCCCGGCATTATATGAATTTGCCGGGGGATCTGCCTACGGTGAATGCCGATGCCCGCCTAACCGCCACCCTTGCTGCCGACCTTGAAACAGCCGGGCTTGGGGCCCACTCCCAAACCACCATCTGGACCACGGATGCCATTTACCGGGAAACGCCTGAAAAGGTGTCCTGGTATAGGGATCAAGGGGCGTGTGCCGTGGAGATGGAGTGCTCGGCGCTGTTCGCTGCCGCGAGTTTCAGGAAAATTCCCATTGCCGCGTTGCTTGTGGTCTCCGACAGCCTTGGCCGGGCAGATGGCCGGTGGGATCCGGGTTTTAATAAAAAAAGGTTTAAAACGATGCGTAAACAGGCCTGTGGCGTTGCCATGGCATTGACAGGGAAACTTGCCCATGGATTTTGAGACATGCCGGATTGAGGCGCAAAAGCTGCGCGCCGAATTAACAGAACACAGTTACCGCTATTATGTGCTGGATGATCCTGTTATTGATGATCAGGCCTATGACATGAAGCTGCGGCAGCTCATTGACATTGAGGCCCGCTTTCCTGAGCTTGTTACCGAGGATTCCCCCACCCGGCGCATCGGTGCTCCCCCCTTGACCGCCTTTAATACGGCCCCCCATTCGATCCCCATGCTCAGCCTGGACAATGCCTTTAATGATCAGGAGATCCTGGATTTCCATGCCCGGTGTATGAAAACCTCCGGGGCCGATACCCTGACCTATACGGCAGAGCCCAAGCTGGACGGCCTGGCTGTGGAACTGACCTATGAAAACGGGGTGCTGGTTTTGGCCACCACCCGGGGAGACGGATACACAGGCGAGGTAATTACGGAAAACATCAGGACCATCCGGTCCGTGCCCCTGCGTTTGATGGAGAGTAAAACCGCTGTGCCGGATTTTATCGAAGTGCGCGGCGAGGTGATCATCCGGCATAAAGATTTTGAAATGCTTAACCGGCGCCGCATGGATAAGGGCGAACCGGTTTTTGCCAATCCCCGCAACGCTGCCGCAGGATCCCTGCGCCAACTGGATTCAAAAATAACAGCCCAGCGGCCTTTGACCATTTTTGTCTATGGTGTGGGGGCGGTGGGCGGCATTGAGTTTTCTACCCAGGCCCGGATGCTTGAATGCCTTGCTGATCTGGGATTCCCTGTGAACCCGCTGATAAAAAAAGGGATATCAATCCAGCAGGTATTGGAAGATTTTAAGGATCTGGAAACCCGCCGTTCTGAACTGGCCTATGAGATTGACGGCATGGTGATCAAGGTGGATGATATTTTAATCCAGCAGGCCCTGGGCGAAAAAATAAAAAGTCCAAGGTGGGCCATTGCCTATAAATTTCCGGCCATGGAAAAGACCGGGAAAATCATGGATATCAAGGTCCAGGTGGGCCGGACCGGCACCTTGACCCCTGTGGCGGAGCTTGCGCCGGTGAATATCGGAGGTGTTACGGTTTCCAGGGCCACCTTGCATAATGCCGATGAGATTGAACGAAAAGATATCCGTATCGGTGATACGGCATTGATCACCAGGGCCGGGGACGTGATCCCCAAGGTGGTAAAAATTATCCCTTCGGCCCGTACCGGTGAAGAGACCGTATTTACCATGCCCGGCACCTGTCCTGTGTGCGGTTCTCATGTGAGGCGTCTTGAGGGCGAAGCCGCCGTTAAATGCGTCAATGCAGGGTGCAGCGCCCAGATCAAAGAGCGTATCCGTCATTTTGTATCCAAAAA
>JAKSBO010000765.1 GCA_022361095.1 Desulfobacterales bacterium
CAACCAAGAACCCTTACGTATGTCTTTATACGCTGCGGTCTCTTGGTTTCAGCACGCCTTGAACTTCAAGTTTCTTAAAAGCCTATCATCTTGTTACCTTTGTTAACAATCTGAAAACCCAGTATGAATACTGGGTTTTTAGGCTGTTAAGAAACTCGAATTTCTTCGTTGTTGCTTCAACCAAGAACCCTTACGTATGTCTTTATACGCTGCGGTCTCTTGGTTTCAGCACGCCTCGAACTTCAAGTTTCTTAACAGCCTATCATCTTGTTAACTTTGTTAACAAGATGAAGCACCTGCAAATTGCAGGTGCTTTCGAATTAAATTTCTTCAGTTATCGGAATATATTTGTCTATTTTGTAGGGCTGGAAAAATGACTCAATAAGATTCATTTCCTTATCATAAATCACCGTTGCATGATGCATAAAATTATTTTTAAGATAGTATCTTAGGTCTATGCACTTCAATATTAAATTACCTTGGTCTTCAATATGTGAAATATGGATTATAGGAGAGAAATCACTAAAATATTTTCCTACATTAGTATTATTAAATAGCTCCACTATATCTTCCTTGGGTTTCTTAAATTTCTTTCTCACTGAGACCTTACCATTTATAATGTTTACCTGCCCAACTAGGCTATGGCTTCTCGTATCAACTATAAAATCCCATTTATGGAAAGCCATTAGTGCTGGTAAAATGTTTACCTTGATAAGCTTATATCCACTTGAGTAATTCTTCTCTACAATCCTTTCTGCCCTTCTTCTCATACCATATCTAGCAACAAGATATGTAATAAAAATCAAGAATACAATTGTTAAGAATACATTACTAATATGTCTTCTAAATATAAGAGTTAAACAAAGTATTGATATAACTGGATCATATAACATCAATAGATTAGCTTTAAATTTCTTTGAAGTAAATGGAGATAAAAGCTTGGCCCCATAGGAATTAAGTATATCAAAGAACGTGTGGGAAAGTGCCCCAACAAATGTCCAAATAAAAAGACTTAGATAATTCACATCTCCAAAAAACCTTCCTACTCCAAAGGTAACAATTCCAGCTAAAGCTACTAACGCTGGTAATGAATGGGAGAATCCTCTATGGTGCTTCAAATAGTGGAAATCATCCTTAATAATCTTAACTATAACATCTACATCTGGAACCATAGCACCTATGGCACATCCAATGCTTACAGGGTTACTTAAACTAACAGGATCACCGCTAAAGGCAGAAATTGCTAGCCC
>JAKSBO010000856.1 GCA_022361095.1 Desulfobacterales bacterium
CGGCGGGTGAGGACAAAGCAGAGGCTCACCACCACCAGGGTCAGCAGGTAGATGTGGGTCGGGTCCCCCGTGTTGCCCACGGCCCAGCCAAACACCTTGATATCCGGGCTGGGGACCCCCATGAGGCCGTCGTCTCCACCGGTGACGCTGTACCACTTCCACACGATGGTATGGAACATCATCCCGAAAGCGAGGGACAGCAGGGCGAAAGCCAATCCCCCGGTGCGCACCTGGACCCAGCCCACGGGCAGGGCCACAACACAGGTAAAGGCAATGCCGGCCAAACAGGCCAGCCAGAAGGATGCCGGGGATACATGGATTAAAAAGAGTCCCACCATATAGGCACTGATGCCGAGATAGGCGTTGTGCATGAACGACAGCAAACCGGTATAACCTAAAAGCACGTCCAGGCTCATGGCCAGCAGCCCGTATATCATCATTTCAGTGATCAGGCTGATGTAAAACCGGTTGCCGGAGACAAAAGGAAACACGGCCAGACCGGAAAGCAGGATGATGATAAAAACGATTTTTAAGGGTTGAAACCCTGAGCCGATGCCGGGTATGGCTGTTGTTCGATGTGTCATTCAAACTTTCCCTCCCCAAGAATACCCCGGGGCATGAAGGCAAGGATCACCGCCATGAGGATGTAAACGATTACCATTGCCAGGTCTGTGATAAAAAATTCAGCCAGGGTCTGGACGGCGCCGATCAGCAGCGCTGCAATGACGGCGCCGCGAAGGCTTCCCAGGCCGCCGATAACAATGACCACAAAAGAGCTGATCAGCATTTCCCCGCCCATCAGCGGATCAATGGTGGTCAAGGGGCCTGCAATGATTCCTGCAAGGCCGGCCATGACGCATCCAAGAACCAATGCACCCATATGCACATAGCGCATGTTCACGCCCAGGCAGGAGACCATTTCGGGGATTGTGCTCGACGCCCTGAGAATAATCCCGATTTTTGTCCTGTTTAAAAAGAGCATTAAAGCGCCCATGACGAGTATAATCAGCAGCAGGGTCATCAGCCTGAAAACCGGGTAGTCCGTGCCGAGTATGGGCAGGGTGCCCTGCATGAATTCCGGGAGCTTGATGAAACGGGGTTCGTTCCCCCAGATGTACTTGATCGAACCGTCAAGAAAAAACATCAGTCCATAGGTCAGGATCAAGGTGTAGACCATGGATCTTTTCCGCATGGGGGCAATAATCGTCCGTTCGATGATCAGCCCGATTCCCCCAACGATGATGGGGGCAATTAAAAGAGCAGCAAAAAAATTCAGACCCGATGCCACAAGCGTGAAACCTGCGTAGGCGCCCACGGCGTACAAGGCGCCGTGGGCCATATTCATTATGCGGCTCAGGCCGTAAATAATATTCAAACCGATGGCCACTATGAGAAACACGCCGCCGAGAACAAGGCTGTTCAATGTAAGATCGACTATAATACTCAGTGTTCCGCTCATAATTTAAGGTCACTACTCCTTTGTGTCGTCATGAAGATGGGAGAACGGACCGCCTACTCAGGAGGGCCAAGCTCCGCTGCCGGGAATGTATGCAGCACTTTCATATATACCGTGGCGCCGAAAGGATTTTCCGGTGCGGCCATGGTTTCCGTCAGCACGGCATCATTGCGCATGCAGTTGTCTTTTGCCGAAATCCGTACCGTGCCGTAGGGGCCGTCGTAGCTGATGCCCTTGAGGGCTGAGGCAATGGCCTTGGCATCCGTACTCCCGGCTTTGTCAATGGCGTTGAACAGGTTCATGGCGCCCACATAGCTGTGAACGGCCGCATCCGATGGGATGGTTTTATATGTGTTCCAGAACCGCATCTCCCAGTGGTCAGAGGCCGGGCTGC
>JAKSBO010001115.1 GCA_022361095.1 Desulfobacterales bacterium
GACAAGGGAATTGGTATATTTTTCTATCATCTTGGTAATTTATTAAATCTACGACATGTATCGCAACGAATCATGACCATTTAGCCAAATGGTTGTTCCGCCCAAAATCTTTACGGGTAAATCTCCTTCTGGCGGTTTAATTATTGTGCTGTCCCGGATACCCATCATTCAATTGGACCATGTTTTTCATGGGCCCACTAAAAAGGAGAATTTACTATGCGTATTTCCCAGAGCATGTCCACAAAAATTATTATCGCCGTATTCTGCCTGATCTGTTTATCTATGCAGACCGCAGTGTCAGACACCATTACCCCTGCAGAATGGGGAACCATTATAAATCTTTCAGGCCGGCAGCGAATGTTGTCCCAGAAAATGAGCAAAGAGATTCTTTTAATCAGCCTTAACTATAACAAAGCCGAAAACTTATCCGCCCTTGAAAAGACAGCCGACCTTTTTGATAAAACGTTAAAAGGGCTTCGGGACGGGGCCCCCGAGTTATCGCTTCCCCCCACCACATCGAGACGGATCCTCCGGCAGATTGATCGGAAAATTGCACCTGTATGGCGTGCTTTTTTCCGTCAAGTCCAGGAAATTATAAACGCCAAGACAGTCTCCCCGGACCAGCTAAACGCTGTGATCAAAAACAATATTCCATTGCTCAGTGAAATGAATAAATGTGTCAAACTCTATGAAAAAGAGGCATCCAAATCCGGTGTTGAGATGGACCTCAAACTGGCGGTGACCATTAACCTTGCAGGGAAACAGCGCATGCTGACCCAAAAAATGTCCAAAGAATTTTTCATTATTGCCAATACGCCCAATTCCCAGGCCAATCAATTAAGCCTCCAGGAGACATACACATTGTTTGACAGAACGCTCAAAGGGCTTTTGGATGGGGATACAATGCTCGAACTTCCCGGCACGAAAGATCAGGCCATTCGGGATCAATTAAGCAAAGTTCAGTCCTTGTGGCAGGATTTTAAACCCCTTATGGAATATGGTGCAAAAACAAAAGGTGCCGTTTCTGCAGAAAAAATCGGAGACGTTGCCCAAAAAAACCTGCCGCTTCTTGCAGAGATGAACAAGGCTGTAAAAATGTACGAAATCCAAGGATCCAAATAACAGCCACGGGCTGACCTGACATATCAGCTTCCAGGCTCAGCCCACAACAAAGTTTGAAA
>JAKSBO010001146.1 GCA_022361095.1 Desulfobacterales bacterium
AAAGAAAAAAAAACGGATAACGCTGCCCCTTGCAAAGGATTTCTCCGCCCAAGAGATGTCCGGATATATTTTCGGGGCATAAAAGAGACCGTTACCCAAAAGCCGGGGTGAATTTGTTCTAACCGTCAATTAATTGATTTCGGGCTATGCTAAGCTCAGATTGGCTTACCATGAAGAAGCCTATCCCTCATGGTTAATAAAAAAAGGATTTATAAGGTACTGATCAGCATCATTCATAACGGATTGAATTTATATTTTAATTTTTTTAGAATAAATTGATCTTGACCCAAAAGCCGCGACCATTGCAATTTATAGCTGTTTTCTGCTATTAAGGGATGATGATATAAAAAATCATCTTTATTTCACAAGCAGCATGAATAATACATGACGGATCAATCATCTTTTGCCCGACAATTTACTGACCAGGTGCTCGGCACCATCCGGGAATACGATATGGTTGCCCCCGGGCAAAATGTATTGATCGGCGTTTCCGGCGGGCCGGACTCCATGGCCCTGGCACAGGTTTTGACAGGGTTGAAAAAAGTACTGGACATCCGTATAGGCCTGGCACATCTGAACCACATGCTTCGGGGCAGCCATGCCCTGGCCGATGAGGCCTTTGTCCGTGAATTTGCCCGGGAACACAACCTATACCTGGCCGTTGAAAAAAAAAATGTAGCAGAACTTGCCAAACAACAACGGCTCTGTATTGAAGAGGCCGGCAGAAACACCAGGTATGATTTTTTTAACCGGGTGGCCAGGGAAAAAGGCTTTCAGCGTATTGCCCTGGGCCATCACCGGGACGACAACGTAGAGCAGGTTTTAATGAATCTTGTCCGGGGAACCGGCCCCTTGGGTCTTCGGGGGATTCCGCCGGTCAGGCAGAAAAAATTCATACGGCCGCTGATCCGGATGCCCAGAACCGACATCCTGGTGTTTCTTGATGAGATAAACCAGGATTATAGGATTGATGAATCCAATGAGGACACATCCTATCTACGCAACCGAATACGGCACCGTCTGATCCCGTTTCTTGAAAAAGAGTTCAACCCCGACATTAAAGCGGGGATAGAACGGCTGTCCGGCATCGTGGGACAGGAGGATGCGTTTCTGGACCGGATGGCCCGAACAGCCCTGGACGACGCCGTAACCGGAAGGGGAAAACAAGAGATTGAGTTGTCCATACCGGTAATCAACAAACTTGACCGGGCCCTGGGTGCCCGGGTCATCCGCGCAGCACTGCTGTCAATAAAACAAAATCTAAGACGGATATCCCATACCCATATTAAAGAGATCCTTCATTTTGCAGGTAAAAAAGGAGAATCGGGAAAGAGCCTGGACCTTCCCGGGCAAATCCGGATATATAGACAAAAGGATCTTCTGCATATAAAAAAGGAAAAAACAAATTTGCGGACACTTGGCAGACATATTAAGGCCCGCAGGTATCAAAAAGACAAAGGGGCCGATCCCCGGGAGCGGCCCCTTGTATAAAATAAATTTGTGTTTATATATATTCTTTGACGTTTTTGGCTTAACCTAAGAGAGGAAAGACATTGAATCAATTCTATAAAAATATCTCCCTTTGGCTGGTAATTGCCCTGATGATGGTCATGCTATACAATATTTTTAACCAACAGCAGGGCGGCCAGTCAGACCTCGGCTATTCAGAGTTTATATCTCTTGTGGAAGATGGCCGAATTCAAAATGTGGTTATCCAGGGCCGGGATCTGATCATTACGGACACCAGCGGTGCAAGATTCAACAGTTATGCCCCGGAAGATGGCCAACTCATCGATATCCTGCGCCAAAACGGGGTAGCCATCAAGGCCAAGCCGCCGGCTGAATCGTCCTGGTTCATGTCCCTTGTCGTTTCCTGGCTGCCTATGATTGTCCTTATCGGGGTATGGATCTTTTTCATGCGCCAGATGCAGGGCGGCGGAGGCGGCGGGGGAAAAGCCCTCTCTTTTGGAAAAAGCCGGGCCAGACTCATAGATGACAAGGGGGAAAAAGTCACCTTTGCCAATGTCGAGGGTATTGACGAAGCCAAAGAAGAGCTCACCGAAGTAGTAGACTTTTTGAAAAACCCCACTAAATATACCCGGCTGGGAGGCCGTATCCCCAAGGGCGTACTGCTTGTCGGAAACCCCGGTACCGGCAAAACACTGCTTTCCCGGGCCGTGGCAGGCGAAGCAGGCGTTCCTTTTTTCACCATTTCCGGGTCTGATTTTGTTGAAATGTTTGTGGGTGTTGGGGCATCCCGGGTCCGGGATCTGTTTGCCCAGGGTAAGAAAAATGCCCCGTGCATTATATTCATTGACGAAATTGATGCTGTGGGCCGCCAGCGGGGCGCAGGTCTTGGCGGCGGACACGATGAACGGGAACAGACCTTGAACCAGTTGTTGGTGGAGATGGACGGGTTTGAATCCAATGAAGGGGTTATTCTCATGGCAGCCACCAACCGGGCCGATGTCCTGGACCCCGCACTGCTGCGTCCCGGCCGGTTTGACCGGCAGGTGGTGGTGGATATGCCCGACATCAAAGGCCGTGAAGGCATTTTGCGGGTACACATGAAAAAAAGCCCCCTGGGCAATGATGTGGACCCGGTCATTCTTGCCAAAGGCACCCCCGGCTTTTCCGGTGCAGACCTGGAAAACCTGTGCAACGAGGCAGCCCTTCTGGCAGCCAAACGGAACCGTGAAAAATTGACCATGCGCGATTTTGAAGATGCCAAGGACAAGGTTTACATGGGGCTTGAAAGAAAATCCAAGGTGCTCAAGGAAGATGAGAAGAAAACCACGGCCTACCACGAAGGCGGCCATGCCCTGGTGGCCCGGTTCCTGCCCAATACGGACAGCGTAAACAAAATCACCATTATCCCCAGGGGGAGAGCTGCCGGGGTGACCTGGTTTCTGCCCGAAGAAGGGGATTTCAAATACAAGGATCAATTGGAAAACGAACTGGCCATTGCCTTTGGCGGCCGCGTGGCCGAAGAGATCATATTCAAAAGGATATCCACCGGGGCCTCCAATGACATAAAGCAGGCCACCAAACTTGCCAACCGCATGATCAGAAGCTTCGGCATGAGTGATGACCTGGCACCGGTATCCTATGAAGAGCATGACGACAATATCTTCATCGGCCGGGAAATGACCCAGGCCAAGGGCTATTCCGAAGCCACGGCCCAGAAAATTGACGCCGAGGTGGCCGGCCTGGTCAACCGGGCATACAGCACGGCCAAAACCCTGCTGGAAGAGAACATCGACATCCTCCACGCGCTGACGGACCTTCTTTTGGAAAAGGAGACCGTTATGGGGCCCGAACTTGATGATCTTATTGCAGAACTGCGGCCGGATTTTGACTTTTTTGGGCGCCGGAACATCCGGACCGAACCCGAGCCGCCTAAAGAAGAGGACGCACCGAAACAGGAAGAACAAGAAGATGCCGAGGATAAAGATGATTCCGACGACGATGCACAGGCACAAGACCCTGATTCGGAAACCGCAGACGAACCAAAGGACCCGAAAGAAGATAATTAGCGTCGAAACGAAAACCCGTGTTTAAATAAAAAGTTGCCCGGATGACAGGCGTATGCAGCGCCGCAGCCGGGTGACTTTTCGTTACAACACCATGTTGGAAAAAATATTGACCACCACAGCCTATACACTTGAATTTGGCCGCTTCAAACTGGATCTGGGTCCAAAGGCCTGCATCATGGGCATTTTAAACACCACACCGGATTCCTTTTCCGACGGCGGAAAATACACCAGCCTGGACAAAGCCCTGACCCGGGCCCGGGAGATGGTGGCGGCAGGCGCCCATATCCTGGACATCGGCGGAGAATCCTCCAGGCCGTTTGCCGAGCCGGTCAGCGAACAAGAGGAGCTTGACCGGACCATTCCCGTCATTGAGGCCATTGCCGCCCGGATTGACATCCCCATCTCCATTGACACGGTAAAGGCAACGGTGGCCAAAGAGGCCCTGGCCGCAGGCGGCGCCATCATCAATGATATTTCGGCCTTTGAAAAAGATCCAGCCATGGTGGAGGTGGCCGTACGGACGGGCGCCCCTGCCGTTCTCATGCACATGAAAGGCACACCGGAAACCATGCAGGTAAACCCGGACTATGATGACCTTATGGGTGAAATCATCGGTTATCTGCAAGAACGGGTTAACTTTGTGCGTGAAAAAGGCATGGACCCCAAAAATATTATCCTGGATCCGGGCATCGGATTCGGCAAAACCGTGGCCCACAACCTTGTACTGATCAAGGAACTTCGCCAGCTTACGGCCCTTGGATATCCCGTTCTCATGGGACCGTCCAGAAAATCCTTTATCCAGAAGGTACTTGGCAATGCGACCGGCAAAAAGGCCGGGCCCCAGGATGCAGGCACCGAATACGGTACCCTGGCGGCCTGTGCGGCATCCTTGATAAACGGCGCACACATTCTCCGGGTCCATGATGTTGAAGCGGTGTGCGCATTCTCACACGTCATTGACGCCGTCAGGAATGGTTAAGCGTCCGCAGATATCTTCACTTTTCCGTATAGCCGCCCCAATGGCCGGGGTGGCTGTGGTCATAGCCATTATTATTTTCGCCGCCTGCACCCAGGATCCCAGGGAGACGGATTTGCTGCTGCCTGTGGATTATGCCAATGTTCCCGATGATATGATTTTAACCAATTTTCACACGGACAAAATCGAAGTCAGGATCAAATGCCGGCCCAAACTCATTGAAAAATTATCAAAAAAAAGCCTGGTCTATCCTGCAGACATCTATACGGACCTGGCCTTTGACCCGGCAGGCGGCACGGATGCCATAGAACCCGGCCGTTATCTGCTGCCCGTGGATAAAACCCGGATACCCCTGGGACGGTCTGTTTCCATTGTGAATATCACGCCCTCATATCTGAATATCCGCCTGGAAAAAAAAGTGACCCGGGTCTTTAAGGTGGCGGTTCCGTATATTGGAAACACAGCCAAGGGCTACATGGCGCTTTCACCGGTGTGTGAACCTGCCACCGTGGCCCTGACCGGTGCAAAGCCCCTGATCAACGCAATTAAACAACTCTCCACCAAACCCGTGGACCTGGCCAACGCCCATGAAAATTTTAAAAAAGAAGTTCCCTTAGATCTCAGGCAACCCGAGCTTTTCACAGTTGCCCAGTCCATATTTGTGGTATCCGTGCAGGTTCAGCCGCTTATCGGAACCCGGACCATTGAACAGATTCCAATAGCGCTTCTAAACCGGCCCGGAAAAAAAGTCAGCATTGAACCGTCAACCATCTCCATTGACCTTAAAGGGCCCCAGAAAAAATTAAACACCACCACCCTGACAGACAAGATCCATGCGTTCATGGATCTTGAAGGGCTGAAACCCGGGATATATGCCCGGCACGCCTGTATTGACATCCCCGTGGACCTGGTCATGACCAATGCCTCACCCCGGGTATTTACCGTTAAAATTGAATA
>JAKSBO010000139.1 GCA_022361095.1 Desulfobacterales bacterium
AGCGGAGCGGTCCGGGCCGTCAATGGGCGTATAAACGCCTTTGGCCACCCAGACTTGAGACCCGGCAGCGGCCTTTTCAAGGGCAAGGTTCAGATCACAAAATGCCATGGCCCAGGAACTGCCGTCTCCGCCTGGTGGCGCATCATAATTCACATAAATGATACCGGGCTCCCCGGCTCTGCTGGAGGTATCATAATCGTATTTGTAATAAGTCCGGTTTTCGTCACCGTCAAATCTATTGATCCAATACCCAATATTAATTTTCCTGGCCGGATTAAACCCGGCTTCAACCGATTTTGAGGCAAAACCGTCTTTGCCCAAGTACGGGCCGGGGGCAATGGTGCCGTCAACATCTTCCACGACGGATTCGGCATCAAAGGTCACGGTAGAGTCATGCCAACTACTGATGGAGGTGGGTGAAGATATGCTGACATTGGAGAGCACAAGGGAACGGTAAAGATGAATCTCATTGCCGATAAAAGGGGTGCCGTCAGCCTGTTCGTTCATATAGGCCCCCTGATACAGGGCAGCACCGATATCGTAGGCCATGTTACAGGTAAATGTGGCAAATATCAGCCGGTGGGAAGAAGCCCCTTCCGCAGCAAGCGCAGCACCGCGTTCCGCCTCGTTGTTGTTGAAAAGCACATTCATCATGTAGACCGGGCTGCCCATATCCCCATAAACGGCCCCGCCTTTGCCTTTACATGAATTATCTGAAAAAATGCAGCCCGCAAAAACGGACCGGGTAAAAAACGCATTGCATACGGCCCCGCCCAGTGAAATTGCATGGTTGTCTTCAAAAATACAATTTTCAAAAACAGGGGGCGGGGCGCTTGGTGTACTCTCCACGTGATCCGGATCCCAGTACCGTGTCACCATATTATATGCGGCCCCCCCATTCACGGCATAATTGCTCAGGAACCGGCAGTTCCGGGCATATGTCCCGGCATGAAGATTCAGCAACCCGCCGCCGGAACTGAATTTCATATTGGTAACCGAATCTAAATCTTCCGTACCGGCCATTTTTTCCGGTACCTTGACCAGGCAGCCGCTGTCATCATTTTCTCCCTCACCCGGCAAAGCGTATCCGTCCCTGATAATAAACCCGTCAATGACGGCATTATCCGCTCCTGTGACCACATGATAGGCGTTATCAGACAAACGCGCCGGATCACCTATTTCACCGGACAAAACCGTGGCGTTCCGCCCCCAGTCCCGCTGGGACCGCAGCAGCTCGCTTCCCATAAATCCCCCATAAATCCCCACGCCCGAAACCAGGGTAAAGCTTGCTTCTCTTTGGGTATTATCTGTGGGGTAATAGGTTCCCCGGGCCACCCAGATTTCCGTTTTGCCTCTAAGATTGCTTTTCAGGGCCTCGAAAAGGGAAGGAAAGGCCTTGGCCCATGAAGATCCGTCGGGACAGTCGGCCCTGCTATGCTGATTAACATAGACAACTTTTGGATTGACCTTGCTCAGGGCCAACTTTCGTTTGTTTGCATCAGGGAAAGGCCCTGTGCCCCAAAGGCTGGGCGCATATAAGAGTGACACCAGGCACACCGCAATTATTTTTTTGATCAGATTCATTTATCAATTTCCTTAAAAATTTTTTTACCATCATCCCAGTGATACTCAACGACCTCTCCTCTGATTGAAGATATCTTCACAAGGCGGCGGCAAACCTTGGAAAAGGCAGCATAATCAGTGATGAGGATCAAAGCCGGGAATACAAACATGAGGATGTTTCTGTTGAAAAATCTATGTACCATATCGCCGCCTTTCACTCTTTTTGTTCGTTTCCCTGACGGTAAGTATCAGGGAATTGTGTGGGAGGAGGGATTACTTTATGTGAACAAATAGAGGATTGATGTGAACATCTTGAAATGGAAGGAATTTCAGCATAATAATGGGCCTGTTGGCAAAAAACATTTTAGAAACAGCCATGGGCTGACCTGGCCTCTCAGTTGCCGGCCATAGCCCGCAACAAAGATGGAAAGAATCCGGTTACATGTTGGCTGCGTTCTTATCAAAAAAGACAAAAACAGAATGAAACTGAAATATAAGCTTTTTATCGCCCTGGGCACCACCTCCTGTCTTATCCTCCTGCTTGTGGTGGGGGGAATACAGTTCACTATCCGAAAAAACTTTATCGGTTTTTTAAATGATGTGGAATTTAAAAAACAGACTAAAATGGTAGAATTACTTAAAGAGAGTTACGCCCAAAATTCCGATTGGAAAAAATTCAAAGCAGGCCCCAGGGCATGGCACGGCCTGCTTCGCCGGGTCCGGACCAGGCAGGACGGCTTTGACAGGAGTCCCCCCGGACCACACGGCACCCCGCCCCATGGTCCTGGCGGCCCCCGCCCCCATACACCGGGATTTACTCCCGGAGACCCAACCTCTCTGCACCGCCGCCTGTGCCTGTTTGATGAACATAAAAATTATGTGGCCGGGGTGTGTCGGCAGGACAGCGAATTTGATTATTACCCCATTGTACTGTCCGAACGGATTATCGGGTATCTGGGGCTGGAGAACATATACGAAATGAGGCAGCCCCTGGAATTTGCCTTTTTAAAAAAACAGACCCGGGCGGTTTATATCATCGGCGCCGGTATCCTTGTTATCTCCCTGCTGGTATCCTATGTCATCTCAAGGCAGGTGCTGGGTCCGGTGAATGCCCTTGCCCGGGGAACCCGGGAGATGCGGCGGTTTAATTTCGGCATACGGGTCAATGTGAGGTCAAATGATGAATTAGGCGCACTTGCAAAAGATTTCAACCGGATGGCCGCCACCCTGCAGCAATATGAAACCATGAGAAAAAACTGGATTTCCGATATTTCACATGAACTGCGCACACCTGTTGCCGTTATCCGAAGCAAACTTGAAGCCATCCAGGACGGTATTCGGGAGATGACGCCGGAACTTCTTTATTCTCTTCACAAAGACATCCTGGGCCTTGGCCGGTTGATCAACGATCTTCACCAGATTTCCTTGATGGATACCCGGAATCTATCCGTAAATCTGAAGCCGGTTCACATTGAAGTGCTTCTGGATAAAAGTATCGAGGTATTTGCCATTCCATATGAGAAAAAAGGTATAAAAATCCAGAAAGCGTGGACCCCGGAAACCATACCCATGGTCTCCGGGGATACTGCCCTGCTGAAACGGGTATTTGCCAATCTTTTGGAAAATACATTAAAATATACCGATGCCCCCGGGATATTAAAACTGGACTGCAGGGTCAGCGGGCCCTGTGTGGTCATTGAAGTGGAAGACTCTGCACCGGCCGTGCCGGTCCAGAGTCTTGAGTCCATATTTGAGCGGCTTTACCGTTTGGAACAGTCAAGGAACAAAGCTTCGGGCGGAAGCGGACTCGGCTTGAGCATGAGCCGGGAAATCATCTCCTTGCACCAGGGAACAATCACGGCATGTCCGTCATCTTTGGGGGGACTGAAAATCGTCATTGAACTGCCCCTAACACAAAAAACCAACAGCACATAAGGATAAAAAACTGCCTATGACCGGCGAACACATATTAATCGTTGAGGACGAACCTGATATTGCAGCGATCCTAAGGGACTATCTTGCCAGGGAAGGATATACCGTAACCTTGATGGATCGCGGAGAAAAGGTAGTGGCCTTTGTGAAAACCGTCTCCCCCGCCATGATTCTCCTGGATATCATGCTCCCCGGCGCAGACGGAAAAACCATTTGCAAGGAGGTCAGAAAATTTTGCGCGGTGCCCATTCTCATGATCACGGCAAAGGTAGAAGAGGTGGACCGGATCATCGGTTTCGAACTGGGAGCTGACGATTATGTCTGCAAACCGTTCAGCCCCAGGGAAGTCGTCGTCAGAGTCAAGGCCATATTACGCAGAACGTTGGGACAGACAAATGATGACGTCCTGTCCCAGGGGCCTTTGGCATTGAACCGTTCATCCCGGGTGGTTACCGTCAACAATTGCGAACTCAATCTGACACCCAGTGAATTTGATATTTTTTCAGTGCTTATGGAAAGCCCCAACCGGGTGTTTACCCGTGCCCAACTCATCGAAACGGTGCAGGGATACAACTATGACGGATATGAACGGACCATTGATTTTCATATCAAAAATTTAAGAAAAAAAATTGCCGAACACCTTCCGGGACAAAAACTTATCCAGGCATCCTATGGTCTTGGATATAAGCTTGTAATATAACAGCCACAGGCTGACCTGACATATCAGCTGCC
>JAKSBO010000958.1 GCA_022361095.1 Desulfobacterales bacterium
CTAAAAAACAGTTATTACCATGATAAAAATTATTTCTCAAATCAAGTAAAAATTGTAATAGCCTGGATTATTTTACGAATTGAGTTTGATTTACCGGCAAGGCACAGGCGGTGAGGCTGTGGTTTTCCGTTCATATAGGGGGCAATAATTTGGATGTCTGCAGAGGCCGTTTGCCGGCCATAGAGTCAAACAATATTATTTCATCGATCCTGCTCCATCAGGGCGTCATTTTATTGTTTGCAGAAGACGACGATAGCAGAATCTCTGTGGACACTGCTAATTTGTATCATTGAACAAAGATCTTATTTTCCGTCAGGCTTAAAAACCGGGAGCCGGTTTCGGTGACAAGGATGACGCTCTCAATGCCGGCGGCAAAGCGGCCCTTAAAAATAAATTTAGGTTCCACGGCAAAGACCATTCCAGGCACAAGTTCCTGGGTCCCCCTCTTGGCAATGATCGGGGCTTCCACCAGTTCAAGGCCGATACCGTGCCCGATAAACTTGCTTTTCAAGTCCGGCAAGCCCAGAAACGCGTGTTCCAGCCCCAAGGTTCCTGCCAGTAAAACGCCATGGTCAAAGAGTTCTCCCATGGTCGTGCCCGGGATCATTTTTTCCTGCAGCCGGTGCAGGATCTCAATGGAAGCCAGGCTTGCGTCCATGGCTTGTTGGGGCATGTCTCCCATAACAAACATCCGGGATTCATCAATGTGGTACCCGTTCAGAAGGGTACCGAAATCAATGAGGATCGGCTCGTTTTGTTTCAGTTTTTTGGGGCCTGCCCCGTAGGGATAGGCATTGGATGTACCGGTGCCGCAAACCGGGGAATCAAGGGCGCCGGGCAGGCCGCCGGTTTCACCGCTCATCAGGTGGAAGGGAAACCCTTCCAGCCGGTAGTGCCGGGTCAGCAACCTTCCCGAGTGGCCCAGCGTTCGGGAATAAGCCTCAAACTCTCCGCAGAATGCCATTTCCGATATGCCCGGGCGGATATGTTGTGCCATATAGTCAAACGTCCGGGCAGATACCTGGGCGACGTGTTCCAGCTGGTCAATTTCAAATGGGGATTTGATCTGCCTGCAGGCCTGGATAACCGGGCTCCCATCTTTCATCCGGACTCCTTGAAACAGGTCCTGGTAAAACAAATAATCCTTGACCGGCACCACATCAAAGGCCAGGCCGCAGATGCCGGGCAGTTTTTTGTGCCGGGTCCGGATCAGACCGGGGATATCCTTTATAGATTCAATGGATTCAATGCAGGCCAGGCAGGTTTCTTCCTGCACCCGTGGCAGATACCGCCGGACAAATAAAACCGGGTCGGTATCCACTGGTAAATACAGATAACAGTCCTGAGCGGTTCCGGTAAAATAGAAAATATCCGGTTTATGGGTGAGAAAAAGGGCATCAAGGCCCTGGACGGCCATTTTTTCCTTTGCGGCCGCGATTCTGGCGTTAATTTCCGATTCAGGTGTCGGGAAAAAAGGTGAGGCATTCATGTGTGTTCTGTCTTCTGATTTTGCAGGCATCAAGGATGCGGGAGCTTTTTTACCTGAAGCACGAGACGCTTTATTTCAGGCGCTTCAGGCAATCCCTGGGGTTAAAAATAACTGGAACCGTCCCAGCAATGGGTACACAGTTTTTCCTTGGGCAGGCCGATGGCATCCACCAGGTCCTCTAGCTTTTGGTACCGGATGCTGGTCAGGTTCAACCGGTGGATGATTTTGTCGATCATGGCCTGATGCTTGTCAGAGCCGTCAACGGCATAGTCGGTTAAGTCCCCGTCTTCCGTGCCTTCGATCTCCCAGATGGCTTTTCTTCCGGCAAGGTCCAGTGTGGATCGTGTTGTGGAAAAATTTAAAAATTCACAGGGATGGATCAGGCAGGGGCAGGCGATTCTCATGTGAACCTCTTTTGCCCCGTATTCGTACAGGATCTGTGTGTTGTCCTTGAGCTGCGTGCCTCGGACAACCGAGTCATCGCAGAAAATGATGCGTTTGCCGTCAATGATTTCCCTGATGGGGATCAGCTTCATCTTGGCCACCAGGTCCCGCATTGCCTGGTTCTGGGGCATAAAGCTCCGCGGCCAGGTGGGGGTGTACTTGGTATAGGGCCGCATGTAGGGGATTTTGCTTTCATTGGCAAACCCGATGGCGTGGCCGATACCTGAATCCGGGATACCGGCAACCAGGTCGGCCTGCACTGTTTCTCGTCTGGCCAGGGCCGAGCCGCAATTGTACCGGACCTGCTCTGTATTGATGCCTTCATAGGTAGAGACCGGGAATCCGTAATAGACCCATAAAAAGGAGCAGACCTGCATTTTATCGCCGGGCGGCTGGACCTGTTCAAACCCGTCCGGAGCCATCTTGACAATTTCATTGGGGCCCATTACATGATCGGGTTCAAACCCGAGGTTGGAAAAGGCGGCCGATTCCGAACTGGCAGCAAAGGCGTTGTCTCGTTTACCAATGATAATGGGTGTTCTGCCCAGTCGGTCCCTTGCTGCAAAAAGATGGTTTTCTGTCAGAACAAGCATGGAGCAGGATCCTTTGATCATTGACTGGGCGTGGGAAATACCCTCTTCAAAGGAACCCTTCCGGCTTATCAGGATGGCAACCAGTTCGGTTGGGTTGATGTCTCCCTGGCTTGATTCGGCAAAATGGACATTGTTTTTAAAGGCATCTTTGGCCAACTCATCTATGTTGGCGATTTTTCCTACGGTGACGACGGCAAATTTGCCCAAGTGGGAATGAATCAGTATGGGCTGCGAATCTGTATCACTGATGACACCGACTCCCAGGTTCCCGGTCAGTTTATCGACATCGGATTCAAACTTGGATCTGAAGTAGGCGTTTTCAAG
>JAKSBO010000681.1 GCA_022361095.1 Desulfobacterales bacterium
CCCAAAAGCTTGGCGGCCTGGCTCTGGTTATGATCGGTACGTTCCAGGGCCTGGTCAATGGCATATTGGGTCAGCGCAGCCAGGGTGGGAAAACCGCCCATTAAATCTTCAAGAGCGGTGTCACGGTTAGGGGTAATATCGGCTGCTGTGGCATCAGAGGGGGGTGAGACATCAGCCAGCCGGTCCAGGATCGTGTCAACACGAAGGCTTGTGCCGGTGCTTTGCGCCACGGCATCATAAATATAAGTTTTCAATTCCCGGATATTGCCCGGGAAATTATGGGCTGCCAAAACAGCCGAAAACTGCTGCCCGGTATCAACAACGGCCTTGCCCATGGCTTTGGCTGCCAGATCCCTGAGATAAGCTGCGATCAAAGGGATATCCTCTTTGCGCTCCCGCAACGGCGGTACCTCGATCAGGTGGGTGGAAAGCCTGAAGAACAGATCGGATCTGAACCTGGCCCGGTCTACAGCCGCAAGCGCGTTACGGGATTTATTGGTTGCAGATATGATCCGGGCCCGGCAGGTCCGGGGCTTGTCTGAGCCCAGCGGGTAAAAGATCCCTTCCTGGATCAACCGCAACAGTTTTACCTGGGATGCGGCGGAAAGGTCCCCGATCTCATCCAAAAACAGGGAACCGCCCGCAGCCTTTTCCACCAGCCCCTCCCGGTGTTTATCCGCCCCGGTGTAAGCGCCTTTATTGTGGCCGAAAAGCGTGTCTGAAAACAGATTATCATCAAGCCCGGCCACATCCACCGGAACAAATGGGCCGGCAAGTCCGGACACGTCATGGATGGCGCGGGAGATCAGCTCCTTGCCGGTACCGGTCTCGCCAAGGATTAAAATAGGCTCCCGGCTGCTGGAGATGGACTCGATATACTGAAAAAGGCCTATCATCCTGGGATTCTCGGTGATGATGTGCTGGAAATGTTCCGGATATTTAAGATTCCGGTTAAAAGAGACCCCTTTCAGGGTAAACACCTCATTGCGTAAAGCACAGATTTCCAGGGCATTTCTCAATGCCGAGGCAAAGGTGTTCATGTTGATGGGCTTGACCAGGTAGTCATGGGCCCCTTGCTTCAAACACGCAACAGCACTTTCAATCTCGGAATTGGCCGTAATAATAACCACGGGAATGTGGGGATGGGTCACCCGGAGCTCTTTTAATACCTCAAAGCCCGATTTATGAGGCATATTCAGATCAAGAAAAAGCACACACACACCAAGGTCGGCCATCACACCGGGCAGGCGGCGGCTGTCCCGGACCTGAATCACCTGGTTGACGCCCATGGAGGTCAGCAGAAAACCATACGCATCAAGTTCTGATGCTTCATCATCCACCAGAACCACCGGAACCTTTGAATGGCTGAAATTAATCATGAGTCTCTTTGTTGTCCTTTTGGGTCTTGCCGTCACGGGCCAGGGGCAGGCAGATCCGGAACATAACACCCGTGTAGCGGTTTTCTACATGTATACGGCCTTTCATCTCCTTTTCCACAATCATCTTGGCCATGTATAAACCGATGCCGGTGCCAGTGGCCGTACCCTTGGTGGTAAAATAGGGGGTAAATATTTTTTCCATCAAGTGAGAGGGAATCCCGCAGCCCGTATCTTTAATCTCCAGACAGATCTCATCATAGTTTTTAAAAACAGCCAGGTTGATCAGTTTATGAACCGTTCTATCCGGAGAGCCGGCCTGGCGTTCGCTTATGGCATCCTTTGCATTGGAGATAATGTTGACCAAAACATGCACAAATTCATTTTTATATCCCAGGATGGGCATGGGATACTTTGCATCGTCCAGCTCGATATCCAGGGTGATATTGTTTTGCCGCAACTGGGGTTTTACCAGCTTGATGGCACTATCTACGGCATCCATGATTTCAAAGGTGTGTTTATTTTTGGACGGCCTGAAATATTCCCTGAAATCGTTGATGGTCCTGGACATAAACTGAATCTGTGCATCGGACTCCCGGACCAGTTTTTCAATGAACGGTGCGGAAATCATCTGATTATAAAAGGCCGGGGTCAATGAGGCAATATACGAGGAGAGGGCATTGAGCGGCTGGCGCCACTGGTGGGCAATGGCGGACATCATTTCGCCCATGGCAGCCATTTTCTGGGCCTGGCGCAGGTTCTGCTCGGCATTCA
Source organism: Desulfobacterales bacterium (assembly GCA_022361095.1). Taxonomy (GTDB): domain Bacteria; phylum Desulfobacterota; class Desulfobacteria; order Desulfobacterales; family Desulfobacteraceae; genus Desulfobacter. Next base: position 2,151 of record JAKSBO010000681.1, read on the forward strand.
CCCGTTTTGAAATATCCCAGATACTGTACACTTTGACCATCTCCCGGTCCAGTGTCAATGTGGAGATCCCGATTTCAGCCGGGAACTCGGAACCATCGGCCCGGCTGAATGTCCATTTAAACACATCGGCGCCGCCATGGGCGTGGGACTGCTCAAGCTGGGTCAATTTGAGTTTTGTGGCCATGCCGTCCATCTGGGTGCCCGGGGAGAGATCCAGCATGGTCCGGCCGATGATGTCATCTTCGGCAAGCTCAAACATATCCAAGGCCTTTTGATTACATTCGATATAGGCCCCGTTTTTTGTGAGCATAATGGCATTGGTCGCCGTGTTGAAAAGGGTCCGGTACCGGGTCTCAACCTCTTTTCTGCGGATAATTTCCCCGCGAAGGTCTTCATCTTTTCCGGAAACGATGGCCTCAAACCTGTTTTTGGAGATAAACAGAATCAAGGCAGACCCACCCACGGTAATAAAAAACAGCAGCGCCAGAATACCCAGAATTTTCAGGACCATGGCCATGGCAAACAGCATGTCCGTATTTTTGGCCAGGGCCATGGCCTCTTCCTGATCCACGTTGGTACAAAGGTACCAGCCTGTGTCCGTAAGTTTGTGAAAGCTGAGCATCCGGTCCCGGTAGGAAAAAGAGCCCGAATCCTGTCCGGGGAAGAATGAACCGAAGGTTGAAAGGGCCGGATCGGATTCCTGGATTTTGGTGGTCATCATCAGGCTTTTATTCTGGTGAACCAGTATGGTGCCCTGGCTGTCGATGATAAAGGCGGACCCGTATCTTCCGATACGCAGATCCATGACCGACGCCTGCAGGGTATCAAGGATGATATTGGCACTTAAAACACCGACGACCTGGTTGTCGTGGACCAGGGGCACCACAACAGCAATGACCATCGTCCAAAAGCCTTGATCCATAAAGGGCCGGGTTAAGGTCAATTTTTGTTCTTCCATGCCCCGCCTGTACCAGGGCCGGGTCCGGGGATCATAATCCCTTGAGGCATACCAGTCGGCCCCATCAATCATGGTGCCGTTGTAAAGTCCCAGATAAACATCGGAAAAATCGCCGGATTCCATGGTCATTTTCAAAATAGGCCTTGGATCCTGCCCCTGGGTCAAATAGAGATCTTCCAGGGTGTGCGCCAACGCATCGACAAGCTTAAACCGGTGGTCCAGCCACAGATTCACCATCTTGGCGGCCTCTTTGGTCAAGGCCTGCTGATGATTTTCCACCGTCCGGCGGCTGATGGACTGGGTATACGTATATGTAATCCCCGCCAGAACAAGCACAATCGCCACCAATACGGACACAAGCATTATGTTTATTTTCAGCGTCATGAGGCGACTATTCCCGAATTTATCTTTTTGGGTTTGATCATATTTGGGGCCATACCAATTTGCTGTGGGCGATTCTTCGTTCAAACGTTTATATGGACATACACATGTATTTGATTTCCAGGTAGTCGTCCAGGCCGTATTTCGAGCCTTCCCGGCCGTTACCCGACTCTTTTACACCGCCAAAGGGGGCCACCGGGTTGGAAATAAGACCGGTATTAATACCCACCAGGCCATATTCCAGTTTTTCGCCGACACGCCAGGTCCGGCCCAGATCTTTGGTATAAAAATAGGCAGCCAGACCAAACTCCGTATCATTGGCTTTGCGGACCACTTCTTCTTCCGTATCAAACTTGAAAACCGGGGCCAGGGGCCCAAAGGTCTCGGCTTTGGCCACCTGCATATCATCGGTGGCATCCGCAACAATGGTCGGCTCAAAAAAACTGCTGCCAAGGGCGTGGCGCGCGCCGCCGGTCAGGATTTTTCCGCCTTTGCCGACGGCATCCCGGATGTGGCGTTCCACGGTTTCCACGGCCCCCATATCAATGAGCGGCCCCTGCTGAACCCCGGCATCAAATCCATTGCCGACCTTAAGGCCTTCCACGGCCGTTGTCAGTTTCCGGCAAAATTCATCATACACACCGGCCTGGACATATATCCGGTTGGTGCACACACAGGTCTGGCCTGAATTGCGGTATTTGGACTGCATGGTCCCTTCCACGGCCGCATCAATATCAGCATCATCAAACACAATAAACGGTGCGTTTCCGCCCAGTTCCATGGAGAGCCGCTTCATGGTGCCTGCGCAGTCCCCCATCAACTTTTTACCGATTTCGGTGGAGCCGGTAAAGGTCAGTTTACGAACAATGGGGTTGGACGTAAGTTCCCCGCCAATGGCGGAAGATGAGCCGGTCACCACATTAAAGACCCCTTTGGGGACGCCTGCCTGTTGTCCGAGCTTGGCAATGGCCAGTGCGGAAAACGGGGTGGCGGTTGCCGGTTTTACCACCATGGTGCAACCGGCGGCCAAGGCTGCGCCCGCCTTTCTGGTAATCATGGCACTGGGAAAATTCCACGGGGTAATGGCGGCCACCACCCCCACAGGCTGTTTGATTACCACCAGGCGCTGGGAGTCTACAGTCTGGGGGATCACATCCCCGTAAACCCGTTTGGCCTCTTCGGCAAACCATTCAAAAAATCCGGCGGCATAAGAGATCTCGCCTTTGGATTCGGCCAGGGGCTTGCCCTGTTCCGCGGTCATGATCGCGGCTAAATCTTCCTGGTTTTCCATTAGCAGGTCGTGCCATTTCCTCAGGACGGCCGAACGTTCGCCGGCCGTTTTGGAACGCCAGCCATCCAGGCTTTCATTGGCCGCGTCAACGGCGCGTTGTGTTTCACCGGCCCCGCAAAAAGGAACCGTTCCGAGCACCTCGCCCGTGGCAGGATCGGCCACCTCAACGGTTTTACCGCTGTCTGCGTTAACCCACTCATCCTGAATAAAACAACGGGAGCACAGGAGATCCGCATTCTTTAACTTTAGCATGTAACTCCCTTTGTTAGCCGGCCACAGCCGCTAACCCCGCTTCCATGATCTCCAGACCTTTTTGCAACTGGTCATCTTTAATAACCAGGGGCATCAACACCCGGACGACATTGCCTTCAATGCCGCACACCAGGGAGATCAAACCGTTGTCAAAACAATAGGCTGACAGCTTTTTGGCCGTATCCGGATCAGGGGTGCCGTCGGCATGGACGATGGTGTAGCCGCGCATGGCGCCAATGCCCCTGATTTCACCCACATGATCAAATTTTTCGACCCAGGCGCCAAACGTCTCACCAAGCTTTTCGCCGATGGCCTGGGCCTTTTCCAGAAGATTTTCCTCTTCAAAAATATCCAGCACTGCATGGGCTGCGGCACAGGCCACGGGGTTGGCGCCGTACGTACCGCCCAAACCGCCGGGATGTACGGAATCCATAATCTCTTTTCTGCCCACCACTGCGCTTAAAGGCATACCTGCAGCAATACTTTTGGCAACGGTCATCAAATCCGGTTCCACGCCAAAATGTTCAACGGCAAACATCTTACCGGACCGGCCTACACCCGACTGAATTTCATCGGCAACAAAAACAATACCGTGGTCTTTACAGAACTGCGCCACTTTGGGCAAAAAGTCCGCAGGCGGTGCGATAAATCCGCCCTCGCCCTGGATGGGCTCAATAACCACCGCTGCGGTATTTTCAGGGCTAATCCCGGTAATAAAAAATTTGGTAAATGCCTCAAAATCACCAAAGGGCGCCCGGTACACTTCAGGGGCCAGCGGTCCGAACCCGCATTTATAAGGTTTAACTTTGGCGGTCATGGCCATGGTGAGGTAGGTACGGCCATGATAGGAGCCGTCAAACACCACAACGCCCTGGCGTTTGGTATAATAGCGGGCAATCTTTACAGCGTTTTCCACGGCTTCGGCACCGGAGTTAACGAAAAGGGCTTTTTTATCAAAGATACCCGGTGCGATCTTGCACAGGCGATCGGCCAGGCGCACGGCAATATCATAGGGATTCACCATAAAACAGGTGTGGGTGAATTTCCCGGCCTGGTCTTTGATGGCCGCCACCACCTTGGGGTGGCTGTGTCCCACGTTCATCACGGCAATGCCGCCTGCAAAGTCAATATACTCTTTGCCTTGGACATCTGTGAGCATGGCCCCTTTGGCCGAATCAACATAACAAGTGGTACCGGAGGCGTGTCCGTTTGGAATCACCTGGTTTCTTAGGGTCTGAATGTCATCAATAGAAGTCATCTTTTATCCTTTCTGACTTTTTGTCGGGTTGTGCATAAAATATGAAAGAGACATAGCAGGATTCGTGCCGACCCAATCCCCCCCATTAAAAGCCTTTAAATTCAAGAATCTTAGGCTTTGGGCTTTTTAACCGAGATATATTCAAAAAGATTTGATTCGATTTCAATTCAACACAAATAGTTAACCATTTGAATTTATAGCATTTCATTAAAGAGTCGATTTTAAATCAATTATACATACGATAACATATTGTAATAACAGAATATTAAAACCAGACCGAGTCGATATCAAATCAAATTTACGAACGAGGATCACATTTTTTGGGCAAGCAAATGGCTTAACCCATATTTTTTAAGTTTCCTGACAACCTGGGACTGGGTCATATCCAGACCGGTTGCCAGGGCCCGGGTTGTACCCCACTTTTCAAGGGCACTGACCAGCAATTGTTTTTCAAAATCCGCCACTTGCCGGTTAAATCCGTTCTGCAGGCCACCCAGCCCCTTTTTCCCGGTACCGGCATGGGAAGATATTTTGGAAACCGGGTTACCCACAATCCCTTCAAGAGTGTTTTTTTCAGCCATCACCACCGCACGCCGTATACAGTTTTTTAATTCCCGGACATTACCGGGAAATTGATAGGCCTGGATGCGATTGAGTTCCGCTCCGGGAATCAAGCAGGCGCGGTTATAGGCGCGGTTGTACTTATCCAGGAAATGAAGGGTCAGCTCCATAATATCTTCGGGCCGATGCCTCAAAGGGGGAATCGTGAGGGGAAATGCATTGAGCCTGAAATACAGATCCTGACGAAACTGCTTTGCCGCCACTTTCCTTTCAAGATCTTCATTGGTTGCCGCAATAATACTGCAATTAATTTTAATGGGTTTCAATCCGCCAATGTGCATGATCTCCCTTTCTTCCAGGCAGGTTAACAGTTTGGCCTGCAAAGGCAACGACAGCTCCCCGATTTCGTCTAAAAAAAGGGTGCCGTTTTTGGCGGCCTCAAAAAGACCGATTTTCCCCTCGTTTTTTGCCCCGGTAAACGCACCGGGTTCATACCCGAAAAGTTCCGCTTCGAGAAGGGTTTCAGGGACGGCTGCGCAGTTGATTTTAACCAAAGGACCTTTTAGCAGGGCGTTGCAGTTATGAATATATTTTGCCAAAAGGCCCTTGCCGGTACCGGATTCACCCATGATCAGAATACTGGACACGTTCATGTCGGCAAGTTTTCGGCAAACCACCAAAAGATCCTGCATCTCTTTGGCGTGGGCAATGATTTCATTTTCCTTAAGCCCTTGAAGTGATAGCTGGTTGAGTTCGGTATTGATCCGGTTTTTCTCTTCTTTAACCCGTTGCAGTTGCTCCTGCAGTTTTGTCAACCGGGTCATATCCCGCTCATTAACGATGACCATGGAAATATTGCCGTTTTCATCAAAAACAGGGGTCCCGGTGACCAGCAATTGTTTACCTGTTTTGCGTGTTGACTGGAGCAGGCTGACCTGCCGGCCGGTGTCCAGCACCTGCCGGGTCACCGATTGATCAATAAATCCAGCCGCAACAAGTTCTTCGACACGTTTGCCCACAACCTCTTCAGCCCGGACCCCCAAAAGCGTTTCCCCCGCCTTATTGATACTGACCACCGAACCGTTGCCGCTTAAAACCCAGATACTTTCCGAGGAGGCATTGTACATGGCTTCAAGCTGGGCATTTATTGATTTAAGATCGCCGGATTTTTTCCTAAATGCCTTTTGCAGTTCGTGCATGCCCTGTAAATCCAACGGCATTTCAGCACCCGCCAACCCTAAATCATGAAACAGGCAAACAATGATTGCCGGATCTTCTTGCCTTTCAAAGATATGGAGGGGCACCATCAACGCTTTGTGGGACGCTTGCCCGGGCAGTTGAACAATCAGCGCCACGCCCTGGGCGGATGATTGCACCGAAGATATAATCTGCTGATTCAGTTGATCCGGAGAAAGGGACGGCTGATCGGGAAGAGACAGCCTGCCACCCATTTCAGCCAAGGCATCGGCAAAACCCTTTCCTTTAAAAAAAGCAGCCGTCTTTCCAATCATCTCTGCCATGGGACGGTTGAGCCCGACCACCTTTAGGTCCGGCATTGACAGCGCAATAATACCCATGGAAGAAAGCCAGGAGGTGCGGCTATTTGACTGATCATCTAAAGGAGACATAACTGTTTTCTTAAATTTTACCCATGGCTGGCCAAACTTGCATCGAGTCTGAATTAAAACATACCTTTGCCCGTTATACCACACAAGCGCTGCTTATAACACCCATGGGCCGGCCTGCCACATCAACTGCCGGGCATAGCCCATAACATCGATAAAAAGAATCCGATTGCGTGTTGGAGACCTTCATCTAAAAAAGTCCCACGGCATTGACCGGAACCTGACTTTATTTCTTGACGAAAGGTTTCAAAAACAGGTACTGTGAACCGATATCTCGGCAAATTTTAAAAATGCCGGGAATATAAATTCAGATATGGATATACTTCTCCCGGAATAACGGCCACGGGCCGACCTGGCCTATCAACATCCAGGCTCAGCCCACAATGGAATATAACAGCCATGGGCTGACCTGACATATCTGCTGCCAGGCACAGCCCGCAACAAAGTCTGAAAGATCTGAGTAACTTACCCAGGCTTTCTTAAAAAAGTAACCCGGCAACTTGCTGGCACTCTCAAATAAACAGTCATTGACACACCTGGTCTATCAATATCCAGGCTAAACCTACCACAACATATGCTTACCCCATTCCAGGGTTAGACAAAAAAATGAAAAGACTAACCACACATCTGATTTTGCTTCTGATCTGGGCAGTGCCAACCCTGGCGAGCCACTCCCACGTCATAGAGACACAAGCCCCCCAAAAACCAGTGGAATCATCTCCCACAGTAATTTTCCGCCAATTTATCCCATCAATTGCAGAACAGTTCATTGGTATGCCGGTCGTACTCGGCGGCCGCCCGGAAAAAACAGGAAGCACGGATAATTCATGGCTGTTTTATTCCATTTACGCCAGCGCCGCGGCCAAAGCAGGGCTGACATACAAAACCTATATGCCCATGGCTCTTTTACTGGGCAACACCCATAGCATTAAGGCCGATGATGTTAATAACGGAGACCTTATCGCATTGGATAATAACCTTGCCGCCATGGTTTACCAAGTGGATCCCAGCGGCCGAATGCATTTTATCTATGCCTCAAAAAAAAGAGGGAAGGTCACGACCTTCAATAGCGAGAATATTGTTTACCACGCATATTGGATGGAACACTTTAAAGGTTTTTTTAGAATCAATGAAGACCTGCTGATGCCGGCCCGGCCCAAATAGTGCCCGCCCGAAAACCGCAAATTTTGCCGATCACTTCGTTGGACGCAAATTTTAATCCTCGAAATACTCTATGTATTACTCCGGTTAAAATTTGCCTCTGCCTTGTGCTCGAAAAAATTTGCGGTTTTCGGCTGGACACTAAATAAATCCCGGCATCAGGCCAATGGAATCTTAAACCGTTCTTCTCTCTAAGATATCCAACATCTTCCGACTGTTTTCAGCGGCCCTGTCCCTGAAGGCATCTGCCTTTTCCATAATTCTTTTTCGGTATTCAGGATCACTGATCTCATCCATATTGTTGACCAGGGTTTTATAAGCCCCCCAGAGCCCCAGCTCAAGGGCCCTTGCACCCACCTGGAGATCTGACAAAGATGCAATATTACCGTACTGCGCCACCGCCGTCATGGCATCCCAGGCCTTATCCCCCAACCGCATGGTTTCCAAAGGAACCTGAACGGCGATTTTCAGGCCGGA
>JAKSBO010000415.1 GCA_022361095.1 Desulfobacterales bacterium
AGCACTTTCGGAACGGTTCAAAATTTCCCCTTCAGTTTTTTTTAAAGTGGCTAACGAATGAGGAATGAAAACGAGGACGCTGAAAGAGGATTATCTATATTAAATAGTATCCCCATCCGATATATCGAACCTGATTTTGTTAAAGCTGTCAAAATATCCAAGCAAACCAATATGTACGCATATGATGCATATTTTATGGAATGTGCGATTCGATACAAAGCCCCTTTGCTGACTTTGGACAAAAAACTCAAAAGTACGGCACAAACAATGAACATTGAAATTATGGATGTGTAAAATGCAGGTTTATACATACTCAGAGGCCAGGCAAAAACTTGCGATTGTCCTTCAACAGGCAGAAATTTCCGGAAAAGTAATTATCCGGATGAAAGACGGGCGGACATTTGCTCTGGTTCCCGAAAAAATTGCTGCTTCGCCTTTAGATGTTCCTTCGGTTAAAGCCAAGGTGACTACAGAGGAAATAGTTGATTTTGTCAGAGAGGGACGCAAAACAAATGAAGGATTAGTAACCGTGCTGAGGAACGAAGCTCGGTACTAATCCTTGGTTCAAGAAGCCGCGGGTTTTTATAGGGGGAAAGGTTCCCGATTTGCGGGATGTGTTAAATTCGGAATGGGGTCTGACCGAGATAATATATCCGAAGATTGAGTTTCTCAGACAAGTAGTCTTCGCTTCAAGCGTTGATTTGTCATATTCGCATTCTAAATCCAACTCGTTTTGGACAAATTATTAGTGAAATTTGTTGACCCTCTAAACCCATTCCAGTAATGATAACGTCGAACCTAAAAATTTTGGAAAAGAAGAAACTTTATTTGTATATTCTAAACTTTTATGCAGAGAGTGATGAGGAGGTAACATGCCAAACAAAAAAAGACTGATTTTTGCTATTTTTTTTATTACTGCGTTGATTTCATCCGGATGTGCAAATAAGGCAACAGTTGCTTTTGATCCAAGCTTTAATCCAAAAATAATTAAAACGCTTCATATTAGAAATAGTGACGGCGGTGGAGATGAACTTATACCTGTTATAGAAGATAAGCTAAGAAAAATGGGCTTCGAAGTTACATCCGGAGATGAAGTATCCCCTGATGCCAATGCTATAATTACTTATAGAGATAAGTGGATGTGGGATATAACAATGTACATGATAGAACTTACCGTTACATTAAGAGATACTGAAAATGATTTCCCGTTGGCTACAGCATATTCAATGCACACATCACTTACGCGAAAATCACCTGAAGAAATGGTAGATGAAGCTTTAAATAATATATTTAAAAATAGAGAATAAAATGAGTCATAATAAAATATTAGGGTGGTTTCTAATTTTAGCCTGTATCGTATGTATACAATCTGGGTGCGCATCGCCAGCATCAAAAAAAGCAATGATTACTCATGCTGTTCAAGAAGCCCGACAATACAACAAAACCGTTTCAATAAAAACTCACGGAGGACAAGAAATAGATGGGCTTGGGCGCTCGGACATTTCAAATAGCGATTTTGCCGCTGCCATAGAAGAATCAATAATAGAAAATAAATTAT
>JAKSBO010000766.1 GCA_022361095.1 Desulfobacterales bacterium
GACAACATTCCATTTTTTAAATCTCCTTGGGGTTGGTGTTTGTTTAAGAAGGTGATCTGTTTTATCAATTTAAATTTATTTAGTATTCTCTCTTTGTTTTTTATCCGGGCACTCATAAAGAAGAGCATAGAGTGTGCCACCGTATAAAAACAATGGGAAAGAGGTTAAAAACCGATAAAAATCAATATGTTGTCATTTTTTGGACAACCAAACGACCGCCGGGGCAGGATGGGTGTTGTTGCAAAAAAGCATCAAATACGGCGGGTTGAGTATTTTATCGTTATCAATCAATACGTTATCAATTTGATGCAAAAGTGCAACCAAACGCCATGTTGCACTTTTGCATCAATCCCTTTTGCCATTGGATTTAAAGATAAAAAGGGTGGCGGATATAAACATCCGCCACCCTTTTTAAGGGTACGTATCAACTGAGAGTTATTTTATAAGAAAGAGGGAGATCCCCGGCATATAGGTGATCGCCAGCAGCAACAGAATCATCAGCCCGAGGATGGGGAATACTTTTTTGGCCACATTTTCAAGCTTGACCTTGGCCACACCGCTGGCAACAAAGAGGTTGACGCCCACCGGCGGTGTCACAAAGCCGATGGCAAGGTTGACAACCATGATGATACCGAAATGAATGGGATCCACGCCCACCTGTTTTACAATGGGAAGGAGAATGGGGGTCAGAATGACAATGGCTGCCAGTGCTTCCATGAATGTGCCGATGACCAGAAGGAGTACATTGATAAGCAAAAGAATAAAAATCTTGCTGTTGGTCAAGCCGAGAATGAATGCCGCAATTTTTGCCGGCACCTGTTCAACGGTCATCACATTGCCGAAGATGGTGGCCATGGCCATGAGGATGATGACAATGGCCGAGGTGCTGCAGGCCTCCATAAAGGCGTTGACAATATTGCTTGAATTCAGTTCCCGGTAGACAAAGACACCGACAATCAGCCCGTAAAAGGCCGCAACCGCAGCCGCTTCCGTGGGGGTCATCAGGCCGCCGTAGATGCCGCCGA
>JAKSBO010000469.1 GCA_022361095.1 Desulfobacterales bacterium
AACGGCTACAAGCAGGATGGGATAATTCTTATCTCATGAAAGTGCTTAAAGTCAATACAATTTAAATGCGTTTGCCCTGTGATACACATGAATAACCTTGGCCGGCCCTAAACTATCACCCAATGCAAAGATATCGTTCATGGAAGTTGCCTCCTTTATAATGGGGATAATGATAAAAGGTTAGGCAGTTTTTCTTCTATAAATTAAGGATACCAAAGGCCAAAAAGATTATCAAGAACTATGGCTAATCGGGCACGGCCGGCAATATGCAGGACTTTACATACCGTTAAATCTTTGGGATGATTAAAAATGCTTATGGCAAAATTATAGCGGATTGGCGAATAAAATCTTATTTAGAGAGGCATCAAAATGAGATGTATATTATTGTTTTTTTTATTACGTTTCTTTTCGGTTGTTCCATTCAAAATATAACGAATGAATCAAGTTCACAACAATCGCCGGAGGAGTTATTAGAATTCGCAAAAGCAAATTGCTTTTTTTGGTATTTTAAAAAGAAAGGCTATGACCTTAAAGATATTGGGTCTATTTCAGGAGGTATAGTAGAAATGGGTTCATTATCTGCTGACCGCTATCAAAAAGTCTCTTTGTTAGTTCAAAATTATTCCCCATTGATTCGAACCAAACAAAACATTGATATTGATCTCTTGAAATGCTTCAAATTAGATAAAGATCCGGATTTTATCCGATCCATAGATAAGCTTAAATAATTTCTGATTATAACGGATTCGGGGGCTGAGTTAGGCCCATGGTCGGAATAAAACATTCCAAAATATGGTTTAGAATTTTCGTTCGTATTCAAGGCGTGTCAATGGGAGCATATTAAACATATGTTCCCATTGACACAACGAAGAAGACGGATGAAAAGGCAAACCATATGGAAGGTTTTATTTTGAACTTGGGCCTTAGGCTTTGTGGACAGGCCTGGTCAGCCCGTGGCCGTTATAGAATCAGATATTTTCCTCATCCATTTCGTGGATAAGCCCCAAAGCGCGAGCTTTATAGCGATCATGGCAAGCCACTTTTTCCAGGGCTTTTTTAGCTGAATTCCTGTCCCCGGCCCGGCAGGCGCAAAGGCCATGTAAAAACAGGGAATTTATATCCTTATGATTCAGGCCGCTTGCCTTGCCAAAAGCCTGGGAAGCCAGGCTGTAATCCTTGTTTTCATAATGCACCCAGCCTTTAGTCCGCCAAAGGCGATGGGATCGCGGATAGGCAGCCAGGCCTTTTTGCGCAGCCTCCAGCGCCTTGTCATAATCACAGGCTTCAAACCAGCAGGCCGCAGTCCGCTCCCAAAGCCTGGCAGAGGGGTTGGCAACCACAAGTGCGGCATAATTTGCGGCGGCCCGGGACGGGATGCCCAAATTGACGTAGAGGTCTGCCAGCAGTTTTCGTTCTTGCCGGGACAGCGTTGTAACAAGACTGTAGGCCTCCAGATTCTGGGCCGCCTTCCGGTAATTGGCCATCTCCAGATACAAAACCGAGGCCAGTCGAAACAGATAGGCTTGAGGAGCAGGCCTTGCCAGAAGACGCTCCACGGTTCTCAAAGCCGTTTTAGGCTGCTTGACTTCCACGGCGGTCTGAACCAGAAGTTTCACCCATTTCTTATCAGGAGAACCGATCTTACCCGAACATAGATCTGTGAGTATGGGCAGCGCTTTTCGCTGTTTTTTGGCGGAGATAAAAGCCACAGCGGCATGGAACCGCAACATATGTTTTTTACGGCCGGTCAGCTCCCAGGCCTTTTCCAGGGCCGTACCCGCCCTGGTGTACTTCTTTAAATCAAAACAGATCTTGCCTATATTCTGCCAGGCCGGTGCATAGGCCGGACAGAACTCAATTGTTTTTTCATACTGTTCCAGGGCGGACTTAAATTTATTTAAATCCAGGTAACACGCAGCCAGGGTATATGCGACAAAGGCATGATTTTCGTCCGGGTGCTTTTGGAGAAATCCGGTTAAAACCTTTTCAGCCAGGGCCGGCTTTTTTTCCGTCATAAGCTTCTGGGCTTCCACCAGGGCCATTCTGGCGTTCTGGGTCAAGGTCTTTTCATCCGGACATGATCCTTTTGAAGCGGTCTGGGCCCAGGCCGGGGAAACGGATGTAAGCACAATCATCAGACACGTTAATAAAAAATATCGTCTCATTGTTAATTCTCCAGTTTAAATACCACCGAGGTGGTGACCAAAGTTTTCACCTTTCTGCCCATAAGCTCACCAGGTGCATATCGCCATGTCGACACGGCATCCAGGACCGCCTCTTCAAAAAAGCCCGGGGGTTTTGCTTCCAGAATTTTGATGTTCGACACATGCCCCTCTTTGTCCACCAGAAACCGGATTTTAACGGTGCCCTCCCGGCCCATGCGCTTGGCCCGGTAAGGATACCGGGGGGCGGCTTTAAACCGGGGTACAGGGATGGTATCCACGGCATCAAGGTCCATGATCGAATTAAAATCGGGGCCGGCACCCGGGGTTGCAACAGGTCCCTGGTTTGACGAAATCATGTGGATATCACTGGAAAGCCTTGGATCAATATTCAGATCAAGGTTGGGCATTTCCATCTTCAATTGTTGTTTGGGTACGTTTAAATGCTCTTGGTGAACAATTTTATGAATCTTTTCCGGGGGCTCTTCCTCTTTAATTTCTTCTTTTTTTTTGGGTTCCGGCTCTATGGGCTGGGGTTTGAACCGTGTAAAGGTCACCACATTCAGGCTTTCCAGGTCCCCGGGACGGGTTTCCATATGGATCAGGCCGGGCAAAAGCCCGAACAGGGCCAGATTGATAATCATAGCCCCTAAAATGCCCTGAACCAGATACGATTGTTGATATGACAGTTTCATTAACCGGACTCTCCCGACCTGGTGGCGGCAATGCTCACCCGTTTGGCACCGGCCAGCCGGCACTGGTCCATCACCTGGATCACCTTCCCGGTATAGCTGACCTTGTCCGCCACAATCACCACAGCGCCTTCGGGGTTCTGGGCCAATGCCCGGGTAATATGGGCCCTGACGCTTCGGACATCAATCTTTTGCCCGTCAAAATGGATGGTGCCGTCCCGGGATACGGCCACAAGGATATTGCCGTTTTTGGTCAATGTGGCGGATGAGGCCGAAGGCCGTTGTACATCAATCCCTGTTTCCCGGACAAAACTTGTGGTCACCATAAAAAAAATCAGCAACAGAAACACAAGATCAATGAGCGGACTCATGTTGATATCCATCTCATTGCTTTTCATGCGCAAAGAATTTCTCACATTGATCATCTCCCTGTCTCCTTTTCAAAGTCTGCGTTTAATAATAATAGCCGCTTCTTCAAGGCGATTTTTGGCGGCATGGGAACGCCTGAACAGCAGCGCACTCATGAAAAACCCGGGGATGGCGACCACAAGACCGCTCTGGGTGGTCACAAGGGCCTCGGAAATGCCGCCGGCCATGGCCTTGGCATTGCCCGTGCCAAACAGGGTGATCACATCAAAGGTGGTAATCATGCCGGTAACAGTGCCTAAAAGGCCGAACAACGGGGCCACGGCCGCAAAAACCGCAATGGCGGCAAGATACCGCTCCAACCCGTGCACCATGGTCATGCAGCACTGGTCCACAATCCGTTTATTCACCTGGTAATCATTGGTGCGGTGGGCCAGGACATGGCGGGCCAGGTGGGCCCGGGGGCCTGCGGCACCTTCCGGCACCAGGCACTTGGATGCAGGGTCACGGTCCAGAATTCTGACCAATGCATGAAGGGCGATATCTTTTCGTTCCAGACGGGAAAAGAAAAACATACGATCCAGAATCAGGGCCCACATGGCAAAAGAACACAAGATCAAAGGAATCATGACGGTGCCGCCCTGACCCAGGTAAGCCAGAATATTTCCAACTAAATCGGAATTCATGCCGGCCGACCTCCCCGGAACACGATATTGGTCAGGGCCACCGCTTTTTCTTCCATATCGCCGATCACGTGTGCCACCCGGCGGCATAAGAAGGTATACAAGAGCATGATGGGAATCGCCACGGCCAGGCCCAGCATGGTCGTCACAAGGGCGGTGGAAATGCCGCCGGACATCATCCGGGGGTCACCCGTCCCGTAAAGGGTAATGACATGAAAGGTTGAGATCATGCCCGTCACCGTGCCCAACAGGCCCAGAAGCGGAGAAATAGCCCCCATGATATTAAGCATGGGCAAAAACCGCTCAAGCCTGGGCAGCTCCTTCAAGATAGACTCCTGGAGCACGCTTTCCAAGGTTTCCCGGTTCTCTTTTCTGGCGTTGAGGCCTGCGCGAAGGACATTGTATACCGGCACCTTTTTCTTGCCCACAATCCTTTGGCAGTCATCCCAGGCCCCCTGGGCCGCCAGATCATTTACCCGGCCCATAACCTTGTCGGTATTGGCGTGGACCCGTCCTAAAAACATGGTACGTTCAATGCCGATAACAATGGCGAAGACACCAAGGGCCAGGATGGGCCAGACCAAAACACCGCCCTTTTCAATCTGGTCCTTCAGGGTCTGCTGATGGGTGATCTGTTTCAGCGCCCCGCCCCGGGAGATATCAATATACACATCGTCTGTCTTGCCGGTCATATACCCGGACAAATTCTTCTGAATCCCCCTGGCAGGCAATGCAGAGAGTGCATAAAGCTTTTTGGTATCCTGGGAGTATTCAAGGAAACCGGCGTTCCCGTCCTTCTCGTAGGCCCAGGTAAACCCGCCCAGGCTCAACACCTTGCCTTCAACCGTTTCCCCGGCATCTGAAATGAAAGGCATGGTCCGGATATCAATTCCGCCGGTCAGGCGCATCTCTTCTAAAAACAGATCCGCCAAAGCAGCCATGTCATCAAGTCCGGGAAACCTGCTGGAGTCCAGAACAGGAGAGAGACGGTTCAGGCGCTCAGGATTCCGGGCCGTATAGGCGGATTCCGCCAGCAGGGAATTCAAATTGCCTGCCGCCACCCGGACAGCACCGGAGAGTTCATTGAGCCGGGTCTGACGGACTGCGGTCTTTTCATCCAGTTCGGCATTTTCCCGGGCCAGGGCCTCGACTTTCTGGATTTTGCCGTTCACCTCGGCTTCAAGGGCAATCACCCTGGATCTTAACCGGTTAAGTTCCTTGGACATCCGGCTTTTATCGGCTTGAATTTGCGATCGCACCATGCGGTCTTTTTTCTGGGACGCTTCCAGTTGCTTCCTGGCTTCAACGGCTGCCTGGCGCAGATCCCGGGCCTGGGCAACCCCGGCAAAAAGCGCCGGAACCATGATGAGAACAATAAATCTTGATATCAAATGCGAAAAAATTTTCATTGTGAAGCAATCCTTCCCAACGGGAGTTTGACAAGTTCAATACTTCTTTCCAGACGGGCCATGGCCACGGCCCGGGAAATATCGCGGTTAACGGTTTCGGGCAGGGTCTGCCAGGTCTTTTGACCCGGATCAAACACCGCACTTTTTTTCCGGTCAATGGTCTGGCACAACAGGCTGACCCGGCCCACCCGGAGCACATCCACAAGAACCGGAACCTGGTCCAGCTCCACGGTGGACTGGGTAACTTCAACGGTGGTGCCGTATTCCGCCTCTATCTGGAGGGCCTCAAATATACGCCTGAACTTCTCGGCAGAAGAGGTTTGGGGGTCCACCATCATCGTTTTCAAGTCTGCCATACGGCCCTGGCGCTCATCTTCCAGAAAGGGAAGGTCTTCAGCGATGGCCGATTCCAGCCGCAGAAGCACTGAATCCAAAAAAGCCTCCAGCTCAGCTTCCACACGGTCGGTCTCCTTTTCACGCCTAAGATTTTCATCCAGCCGGGCCTGTTCCAGTTTCAGGCGCAGATTCATTTTCTCCAGGCGCTTTTCCAGTTCAGATGCCCGGGTCTCCAGGGTCTGCAACTGGTCCCCCATGCTCTTTGACTTTTCAGACCAGTTTTTCCTGACATCCTGAACATCTTTTTCCACCTTGATGACCTGTCCCAGATCGTCCCGAATCGTTTTACTTAATGGTTTTTCACCTGCATAAACGCCATTTGCTGAAAAAAAAGAGAGGCTGAACAGCACGAGCAAAAAAATAATCCAATTGAACCTATACAATCTTAGAATCTCCTTTGCAGTCCTTTGTTGACTTTTTAACCCATTGATTTTAAAAGGCTCCTT